>JALRFN010000298.1 GCA_023268425.1 Burkholderiaceae bacterium
CTACATCCGCACTGCCCGCGCCAAGGGCTTGAAAGAGTCTGCCGTGCTGATCCGTCACGCACTGGCCAACGCGGCTGTACCCATCGTCACGGTCATTGGCATTGGCGTGGCCTTGCTGATTGGCGGTGTGGTGGTGACCGAAACGGTGTTCGCCATTCCCGGCTTGGGCTCCATGACGGTCGAGGCGGTGCTCAACCGCGACTTCCCGGTCATTCAGGGCTTGGTGATGATGTTCTCGCTGGCCTATGTGCTGATCAACCTCATGGTCGATATCAGCTATTTGTTCCTCGACCCTCGGATTCGTTACTGATGAGCACGTTTTCACGCTTGTGGCGCAACGGCGCCTTCAAATTTGGCTTCGTCGTCTTGACGGCGATTTCTGGTCTCGCGGTTTTTGCGCCCTGGCTCGGCACCGTGGACCCCACTGTCATGGACTTCAGCCACATCAATGAACCCATTGGATTGCGTGCCACGTTCATGGACGCCGCAGGCAATGAGTCCCCCCACCTGTTTTTGCTGGGCACCGACAGCGTGGGACGCGATTTGTTCAGCCGCATCGCCTTTGGTGCACGCATTTCCTTGCTGGTGGGCTTGCTCACCGCCTTGGTGGCATTGGTTTTTGGTGTCTTCATCGGCATGCTGTCTGGCTATTTCAAGGGCTTGGACATGGTGCTGATGCGCTTCATGGACGGCCTGATGGCGATTCCTGCGATTCTGCTGGCCATCGCCCTGGTCGCCGCCCTGGGCGGCAGCGTGGCCACGGTGGTGGTGGCGATTGCGATTCCCGAAATTCCCCGAGTGTCGCGACTGGTGCGCTCGCTGGTGTTGACCTTGCGGGAAGAACCGTTTGTGGAAGCGGCCAAAGCTTTGGCCACGCCCACGCCAGTGATTTTGTGGCGTCATATTTTGCCCAACGCCTTGGCACCGCTGGTGGTGCAAGGCACCTTTGTGGCCGCCTCGGCGATTTTGGTCGAAGCCATCCTGAGCTTTTTGGGTCTGGGCTTACCGCCCGACATCCCGACCTGGGGCAACGTCATGGCCGAGGGTCGTGAGTTGTTCAATCAATTCCCTGGTTTGGTGCTGTTGCCAGCGGCATTTTTGATCCCCACGGTTTTGGCCTTCAACATGCTGGGCGACGGCCTGCGCGATGTGCTGGATCCCAAGTTTGCCAAGCGCGGAGGCGCAGCATGAGCACCGACACCCTGATCATCGAAGACCTCACCGTGTCGCTGCCCGCTGGCGGTGATCGCGAACACGCCATTCGTCACGTCAATTTGCGCATCGCGCCAGGCCGCACCCTGTGCGTGGTAGGTGAATCCGGTTCTGGCAAGTCCGTGATGGCCACCACAGTCATGGGCCTGCTTGACAAGGCGCTCACGCCCACTGGGGGGCACGTGTTGTTGCAAGGTGAGCCCTTGCTGGAAGCCAGTCAAACGCGCTTGCGCGAATTGCGCGGCAAAGCCATGGGCATGGTGTTCCAAGAGCCCATGACCGCACTCAATCCAGTCATGACCTGCGGTGAACAAGTCGACGAGCTTTTGGCCATGCACACCGATTGGCCGAAAGCCAAGCGACGCGACGCCATCATTGCGATGTTCGAGCGCGTCAAACTGCCTCGCCCACAACAGATGTTTGATGCCTT
Organism: Burkholderiaceae bacterium; assembly: GCA_023268425.1. Classification (GTDB taxonomy): domain Bacteria; phylum Pseudomonadota; class Gammaproteobacteria; order Burkholderiales; family Burkholderiaceae_C; genus RS62. The sequence continues at coordinate 1,643 of JALRFN010000298.1, forward strand.
CCCGCACCAACTCAGTGGGGGGCAGCGCCAGCGCATCGTGATTGCCATGGCGGTGATTTTGAAACCGGCTTTGCTGATCTGCGACGAGCCCACCACCGCGCTGGATGTGACCACACAAAAGGAAATCCTGACGCTGATCGAAGAACTACAAGCCGAACAAGGCAGCGCGGTGATGTTCATCACCCACGACATGGGGGTGGTCGATGAAATCGCCGATGACGTGTTGGTGATGAACCTGGGCGACGCCGTCGAATTTGGCAGCCGCGAGCAGGTGTTGAACCAACCGCAAGCCGAGTACACGCGCAAGCTGCTGGCGGCAGTGCCCGACATGACGCCCCCGCCCCCTCGACCACAACCCACTGGCGAGCCCGTGATGCGCGGTCAAGACGTGCGCATGACTTACGTCAGCCGTGACTGGCGTGGCCGCTCCACCCATGTCGATGCACTCAAGGCCACCAGCTTGTCACTGTGGGGCGGAGAAACCGTGGGCATTGTGGGTGAGTCTGGCTCGGGCAAGTCCACCTTTGCCCGTTGCGTCATGCGCTTGATTGAACCCACAGGGGGCGAGATCTATTGGCAAGACGCTGAGGTGCGCAAACTCGGCGAACGATCGCTGCGCCCCTTGCGCTCGCGCGTGCAAGTGGTGTTTCAAGACCCCAACCGCTCGCTCAACCCGCGACGCACTGTGGGTGAATCCATCGTCGAAGGCGCCATCAACTTCGGGGCCAGCTCTGCCGAGGCTTGGGCCTTGGCCGAACACTTGATGGACCAAGTGCATTTGCCGCGTGACGCACTCAAGCGCTACCCGTCACAATTCAGCGGCGGTCAGCGCCAACGCATCGCCATTGCGCGCGCACTGGCCTGCAAGCCCAAGGTTTTGGTGGCCGACGAAGCGGTCAGTGCTCTGGACGTCAGCGTACAAGCGCAAGTGTTGAAATTGCTGCGCGAAATCCAAGACGACCTGGGCCTTGGTTTGCTGTTCATCACCCACGATCTGCGCGTCGCTGCGCAGTTGTGTGACCGCGTGGTGGTGATGAATCAAGGCAACATCGTGGAGCAAGGACGCACGCATGAGCTTTATGCCGCGCCCCAACACGAATACACCCAACGCCTGTTTGCCTCAGCACCCGGGCACCACAGCTTGGCGACGACCGCTTGAGGCCAAGCCATGACGCGTATTTTTGTCGCCGGTTTTCAACACGAAACCAACACCTTCGCGCCCAGCCTGGCTGACTGGGCTGCGTTCTCTGACGACAGCACCTTCCCCTCGCGTCGTGGGCCCGAGATGTTGGCCTTTTTCAATGGGGTCAACATCCCCGTCGCCGGCTTCGCCAAGCAGGCACAAGCCTGGGGTTGGTCGCTGTGGCCGTCGCTTTGGGCCGGAGCGTCTCCGTCGTCTTACGTGACCGAAGAAGCCTATGAGCACATCGCGCACACCATCATCGACGACCTCAGGACGGCGCGCGAAGAAGGCATTGACGCCATTTACCTCGACTTGCATGGCGCCGCCGTGGCCGAACATGTGGCGGATGCAGAGGGTGAGTTGCTGCGACGCATTCGCCACTTGGTCGGCGATGAGATGCCCATCGTCACCAGCCTGGACTTGCACGCCAATGTCACCCCCTTGATGCTTGAATTGGCAGACGCCCTCACCAGCTACCGCACCTACCCGCATGTGGACATGGCCAGCACCGGCGCACGCGCAGCGCAGCTGCTCAAACAGCGCATGGCACTCGGGCGTCGCCAAGCCTGCGCTGTGCGGTACTTGGCCTACCTGATTCCTCTGCCATCGCAATCCACCTGGAATGAGCCGGCCGCTTCGGTCTATGCTCCCATGGCGGACTTGGACCAAGAACACCAAGCCTGTGTGAACTTCTGCATGGGCTTCCCGGCCGCTGATTTCGTGGGCTGTCGCCCCACGCTCTGGGCCTATGCCGACGCCCCCGAACAAGCGCAAGCAGCGCTGGGGGCATTGCGTGCATTCGCGGACCAGCCTGCTCAATGGCGCGCCCCTGTGGAGACTGCAGCAGACAGCGTTGCGCACGCGCTGCGTTTGTGCCAAGACAGCGAACAACCGGTGGTCATCGCTGACACCGAAGACAACTCAGGCGCAGGCGCCGACAGCAACACCACCGGCATGATCCACGCCTTGCTTGCCGCTGGTGCTGGCCAGCGTTTTCCCGCTCGCGTGGTGGTGGGCATGCTGTACGACCCCGAGGCTGCCGCGCGCGCGCATGCGGCCGGTGTTGGGGCCACGATCAACGGTCCCGTCGGCACCAGCGTGCCCATGTACCAGGGTCACAGCGACGCGCCGCTGGTGGGACCGTTTCGTGTCAACAGCCTCAGCGACGGCGCCATGACCATCACCGGGCCGATGATGACCGGACTGAGCATGCAGTTCGGCCCAAGCGCTTGCTTGGAACAAGATGGCGTGTTGATCGCAGTGGTCAGCGGCAAAGCGCAGTTGTTGGACCGCGGCATGCTGCGCATGCTTGGCATCGAGCCAGAGGCCATGAAAATCATCGTGGTCAAAAGCTCCAACCACTTCCGTGCTGACTTCACCCCCATCGCCAGCCACGTCTTGGTCGCCAAGGCCAAAGGCCCCATGGCGGCTGACCCAGCGGACTTGCCTTGGCAACACCTCAGCCCAGAGGTGCGTGTCACGCCTTAAACGCCACGCCCAGGGCCGACAGCCCAGGCTCACCAAGCGGTCGGCGCGGGCTCAAACGCACAACGGTGCGGCACATCCGGCGCCACCCACCAACTCTTGGTGGTGACGTCGGCAATCACCCCCGCCACACTCTCAACCCGCGCTTCAACCGGAATCGCGGGGTCGGGACTGCGACAAACCGCTACTTCGCCGTCGCTTTGATCGCGCAAAAACGCCTCCAAGGCACTGCGATCCAGCCCCCCTTTTTTCGCATGGCGATCGGCGGTGGCCAGACGCAAGTCACTGGACAAATTGGGCGCCATGGGAGCCTGATGGGGCATCAAATGTGGGCACAAGAAATGGTTGCTGTGCGGCACTGCGCCGTTTTGCGCCACACATTCGCCCCAACCGTGGGGCGAAATCTCAAACGAGGCCACATCACCGGACGCATCTGCGCAAGGGATGTTGCTGGAGGCACCAAAGCCCCAAGCCATCAAAGCGTCCAAACGCTCACGCATGGCCTGCACCGACGGCAAAGACAGCAAATGGCGCAGCAAAATGTGCACGGGCACGCCAAGCCGTGAGCCATCATCGACCGAACGGATGATGTTCAAACCCAAAGCCAGGCCATCGGCATTGAGGCCAATTTTGCCGACCATGCCAGCCTCGGTCAGCGTGACCAAGCGCTGCCCATTGGCTCCACGGGTTTGCAAAAACACCAGCGCCTCGCGCTGCCGCCCCATCCAGTCCCAGTTTTGTGCGAAGTAGCTGTGACCGTCCGCCGTCACCTGCGCAGAAACCGTCAAAGCCGTGCACTCGCCATCATTCAGCGCCGGGTCCAGCCCCCCCGCAGCCCAATCGCGCAAGCCCAAGGCTGCGTTTTCGTGCAAAGCCGCGACCGACGCTTCGCCCAAATCACCCATGAAATTGGGCGGCAAAATTTCCGAGCGGCAATTCAAAGCCCAAATCGCGCCCACACTTTGTCCACTGCCCAAGGCAATGCCGCGTACCTCATCGACCAAGCTCGCATCGACCTCGGCCACCAGAGGCTCAAAAGCCAAGGCCCGCTCGCAAACCTGGGGCCATGACCACCCCGCTTGCGCAAACAAGCGCGCATAGGTTTGCATGCTGTGGGCCACGGCGGTGGCGGCGCTGCGACCATGCGCCTCGCCACGGACCGTGGCACTCAGAACGTCGCGGGTGTCGATACTTGGAAACATGGGCGCATTGAAAGGCGCCAGACAGCGGCTGTCAATTGGGGCTTGTCACCCCGGCGCAGCCCGAGCAATCGCGCTCAAGTCTGCTGGCTGTCGTCGCTTCGCAAGAGCTTCTCGTCAACGGGACTGAGGCGCCCCTGCGCACGGGCATGCGCCAGCACATCGGGGCGCGCCAACGCGGTGGCTTTGAGACTCTCTGCGCGTCTGAACGCTGCGATGCGGCCATGGTGGCCAGACAGCAGCACCTCAGGCACGGCCATCGGCCCCTTCGGCCCCTCCCAAACTTCGGGCCGCGTGTAGTGGGGGCAGTCCAACAAGCCATCCAAGCTGGGGTTGAAGCTGTCTTGCACGTGGCTTTGCTCGTCACCCAGCACACCAGGTTGCAAGCGCGTGACCGCATCCAACAACGCCAAGGCAGCAATTTCTCCGCCCGACAAGACAAAATCACCCAAGCTGATTTGCACGTCGACCATGGCGTCGATCACGCGTTGATCCATGCCCTCATAGCGGCCACACAACAAAATGGCTCCATCCGAGTCCGCCCACTGTTGAACGGCGCCGTGATGCAAGGCTTGCCCTTGCGGCGAAAACAAGACCACAGGCGCCTGGTCTTGACGCTCAGCCCGCACCGCCTCAATGGCCTCGCGCAAAGGCTGGGCCAACATCACCATGCCCGGTCCACCGCCAAATGGCCGGTCGTCCACGCGCTGGTAGGTATCGTGGGTGAATTGGCGCAGTGGCCACAAACGCACATCGACTTGTTTGCTGCTGTAGGCGCGGCGGGTCACGCCCACTTGCAGGAACGGCTCGAACAATTCGGGAAACAGCGTGATGACGTCGAAGCGCATGAGCACCCCCTTGAGCTTCAATAGTCGGGTTGCCAGTCCACAACGATGCGCTTGGCCGCGACATCGACGGCATCGACATACACCGGCACAAACGGAATCAAGCACTCTGACGCTGCCTCTCCTGGCTGAGCGGGCTGGCCCTTGACCACCAACACAGACGTTGCGCCCGTGGCCATCAAATCATCCACAGTCCCCAGGGCCACGCCTTCACGGTTGACCACGGCGCAGCCGATCAAATCAATCCAGTAGTACTCGTCAACCGCTAAGGCCGGGAAGCTGGCGCGAGACACCCAGACGCTGCAGCCCTTGAGGCGATCGGCCGCATCGCGATCATCCAAGCCCTGCAAACGCACCACCAGTCCGTCGCCATGGGCCTTGCACTCACGCACATCGATCTGAACAGCGCCAGTGAAGGTCGTGAAGCCTTTGCCAAAGCGCCCCGCTGGCGGCTGCAAGACCCAAGTGCGCGCACCCAGGAGCACATCCGCATCGGCGCTGTAAGGAATCAACTTCAACCAACCCTTGACACCCCAAGGGGCACCCAAGCGACCCAACTCCACCGCATCGGCAGGCGGCTCACACGGGGTCCATGGCGTCAGCGCGTTCATGTGCGGTCTCCCAAACAAAAAAGCGCGCCAGCCGATGCGGCCAGCGCGCTGTGATTCGCCAGCAAGTGCCGATCAGGCGGCAGCTTTGGCAGCAGCGTCTTTGAACAAACGCTTGGCCGTGTCTGAAGGCGTTGCGCCCACGGACAACCAGTAGTTCAAACGGTCTTGCTCTACGCGCAGGCTCTCGGCGTTGCCAGTGGCCAAGGGGTTGTAAAAACCAATGCGCTCGATGAAGCGGCCATCGCGGCGTGCACGCTTGTCAGCGACCACGATGTTGAAGAAAGGAC
>JALRFN010000378.1 GCA_023268425.1 Burkholderiaceae bacterium
GGACCGACCACCTGTTGTGGCACCACGCCGCGCACACGGTGGACTTGTTCGCCTACCAAGCCGGTTCCCCAGTTGTGCAGGCGAATGCCGTCCAAGGCCCCATCCACCCCGCCTTGGGCATTGCCATGGACATGAGCATTCAGCTCAAGGCCGCCAACGGCGCCATCTGCACACTGAGCTTGTCGTTCAACAACGACGGTCCCTTGGGCACTTTCTTCCGTTACATCGGCGACACCGGCACTTACATCGCACGCTACGACGACTTGTTCAACGGTAAGGAAGAACCCATCGACGTGTCGCAAGTGGACGTGTCGATGAACGGCATCGAACTGCAAGACCGCGAGTTCTTCGCCGCCATCCGCGAAGGCCGTGAGCCCAATGCGTCGGTGGCCAGCGTGCTGCCCTGCTACCAAGTCCTGCACAACTTGGAGCAGCAGCTCAACGCGGCTTGAAGCGACGCCAAACCGCACACGCCTCGCGTCACCTCGGCGCGAGGCGTTTTTCGTGGACGCGCACTACACTCGGGGCCCATGGCTTCGGACTACGGTTTTGTCGAATACGTCTGCGATCAACTCGCCGCAGCGGGAAGCATCCATGTGCGCAAGATGTTCGGTGAATACTGCGTCTATTGCGAAGGCAAGGTGGTCGCCCTGGTCGTCAACAACCAGTTGATGGTCAAGCCCACCGAAGCGGGTTTGGCGTTTTATGGCGATGGCCCTGTCGGCCACCCCTTCCCCGGTGCCAAAGACTGGTTCGCCGTGGGCGAGCGCTTGGACGACACCCACTGGATCACGCAATTGCTGCGCATCACCGAAGCCGCCGTTCCCACCCCGAAAGAGCGCAAGCCCCGCGCGCGCCGACAACACAAGGAATGAACATGCAACAACGCAAACTCGGCACATTGGAAGTCAGCGCCATTGGCCTGGGCTGCATGAACGTCTGTCACGCCTATGGCCCCCCCATCGAAGAAGCACAAGCGATTCGCCTGTTTCAAGAAGCCTTGGATGCCGGAGTCACGCACTTTGACACCGCCGCACTTTATGGCTTTGGCACCTCTGAAACGCTGCTGGGCAAGGCCTTGGCACATCGCCGCAGCGAATTCACGCTGGCGAGCAAATGCGGCATGACCGGCGTGATGCAAGCCGACGGCAAGAAGGTGCGCGTCATTGACGGGCGCCCAGAGACCATCAAAGCCACCATCGACGTCGCGCTGCAAAACCTGCAAACCGACGTCATTGACCTGTATTACCTGCACCGCTGGGACAAACAAGTCCCCATCGAAGACAGCGTGGGCGCGCTGGCCGACTTGGTGCGAATGGGCAAGGTCCGCAGCATCGGCCTGTCGGAAGTCTCGGCGGGCACCTTGCGCAAAGCGCACGCCGTGCACCCCATCGCGGCGGTGCAAACCGAGTACTCGCTGTGGACACGCAACCCCGAAATCGCCGTGCTCGACACCTGCCGCGAACTCGGTGTCAGTTTGGTCGCGTTCAGCCCCGTGGCCAGGGGTTTCTTGAGCCAAACACCGCCCGATCCGGCCACGTTTGACGCCAAAGACATCCGCAGCAACATGCCGCGCTTCAGCGCAGACAACTACCCCGCCAACCTCGACTTGTACATGGCCTTTCGCATGCTGTGCGACGAGGCGGGTTGCACACCCGCGCAATTTGCCTTGGCTTGGTTGCTGCAACGCGATGCGTCCATCTTACCCATTCCTGGCACCACGAAGCGGGCGCATTTGATGGAGAACATCCAAGCTGCTGACGTGCGCCTTGATCCTGAGTTGGTGGCCGCAGCCGAGGAACTGATCAACACCCAAACCGTCAGCGGCAACCGCTACCCCGCACAAGCCCGCAGCGAAGTCGACACCGAAGAGTTCCCCGAGTGAGCACCTGCCCGACACTGCTCTTGCTGCCGGGCCTCACTTGTGACGCGGGCACGTGGACCGCACAAATCCAGTCGCTTTCTGATCGGGTGGACTGCATCGTCCCTGAGTGGGGCCTGATCGATGACCTGGGCGCCATGGCCACTCACGCCTTGCGTCAAAGCGACGCCACGCAACTTTGGGTGGCAGGCCACTCCATGGGCGGGCGTGTGGCGCTGGAGATGTGGCGCCAAGCACCCGAGCGCATCGCCGGTTTGGCCTTGCTCGACACCGGCTACCAAGCCATCGACGAAGGGCGTGCGGGTGTTGCGGAGCGGCGTAATCGCCTCAACTTGCTGCGCATCGCCCAACGTGACGGCATGCGCGCCATGGCTCAACAGTGGGCGCGTGGCATGGTGCACAAACCGCGCCAAGACGGCCCCATTTGGGACGCCGTACTCGACATGTTGGCACGGTCCAACACCGCGCAATACGCGGCGCAAATCAATGCCTTGCTGAACCGACCCGACGCCAGCGAGCTGCTCACGCGAATCGGCTGCTCCACCCTGTTGCTGTGTGGTGAACACGACGCTTGGAGCCC
>JALRFN010000072.1 GCA_023268425.1 Burkholderiaceae bacterium
TTTACGTCGCTCCCGGCGGCGTGATGGGTTTACTTCGCAAGCTGAAAAAAGGAGACACAGCATGAAGAGAAGATTCGCACTCGCCAATGTTGCACTGGGCGTCGCCCTGGCACTGGGCGCCACGTCATCCGCCTTGGCGGCCAAGTACGGCCCCGGCGCCAATGACAAAGAAATCAAGATCGGCAACACCATGCCGTATTCGGGCCCAGCTTCGGCTTACGGCACGATCGGTAAAACCATGCAGGCCTACTTCGACATGATCAATGCCGAAGGTGGTGTGAATGGCCGCAAAATCGTCTGGGTTTCGCTGGACGACGGCTACTCTCCTCCCAAAACCGTGGAGCAAACCCGCAAATTGGTCGAGCAAGAGTAAGTCTTGTTCTTGGCCGCTCAGCTGGGCACACCGCCCAACTCCGCTATTCACGAGTACGTGAACAAGAAAAAGATCCCGCACATCTTCGTGCAAACCGGTGCCACCAAGTGGGGTGATCCCCAGGGCCACCCCTGGACCATGGGCTGGCAGCCCAACTACCAGGCCGAAGGCAAGATTTATGCTGAAGACATCCTGAAGAACCACCCCAATGCCAAGATCGGCATCCTGATGCAGAACGACGACTACGGCAAGGACTATGTCCATGGCCTGGAAGCCGGTCTGGGTGACAAGAAAAGCATGATCGTGGCACTGGAGACTTACGAGACCAGCGACCCGAACGTGGACGCTCAGATGGCCAAGCTGAAGGCCTCCGGCGCTGACGTGTTCTTCAACGTGACCACGCCCAAGTTTGCCGCTCAAGCCATCAAGAAAGCCGCTGAACTCGGCTGGAAACCCACCCAGTACTTGAACTCGGTGTCCAGTTCGGCTGGCTCGGTGATGATCCCCGCTGGCGCCGAAAACGGCGTAGGCGTGATCTCCTCAGCCTACCTGATGGACCCCACCGACCCCCAGTGGGAAAGCAACAAGGGTTTCCAAGACTTCAAGGCTTTCTTGGCCAAGTGGGCACCTGGCGCCGACATCAAGAACAACTTGCATGTGACGGCCTATGCACACGCTGCCACCATCATTCAGGTGTTGAAGCAGGCAGGCGACGACCTGACCCGCAAGAACATCATGAAAGAAGCCGCCAACTTGAAGAACTTCGAGATTGGCGTGTTGATGCCCGGCATCAAGGTCAACACCTCGCCCACCGACTTCTACCCAGTTGAGAACAAGCAGCTGATGAAGTGGACTGGCAAGTCGTGGGAGCTGTTTGGCCCCATGTATGGCCCGAAATAATCACCTGAGTGATTGAAAAAACCGCCGGCTCGTCCGGCGGTTTTTTTTGGCCTATTTGAAAAGCCTCGGCAATCAGGAGGCGCTGCTCGCCTGCCCCACCACCCGGTACTCGGCGTGGTGATCGACCAACCAAGCCTTGGACAGGGCATCGTCGTCTTGCTCGGGATGAAAGTCGGCCGCGAAATACGCCCGCCACGCAGACCACGTGTGTGTAACCAAGCCCTTGGCGCCAAAAGCCAAACGCCAAGCACTGCGCCACGTCGACCCGCGCCACAGCTGACCGTCGTGCGCCAATTGGGACACGGTTTGTCGCAGGGTATCGGTGAGGAAAAACCAAGTCACCCGGCGAAACCAGCGCTTGCGCCACTTTTCGCTGCCACCCAATGCGCGATAGACGTCAAAGGCCACGCTGCGGTGCTCTGACTCCTCGGCGCTGTGCCACAGCCACAGCGTTTTCAAACGCAAGTCTTGCCGGCCCAACACCTCGGGGTGTTGCAGCAACCACTGCGCAAAAATCGCGGTGAAGTGTTCGTAGCCGGCGGTGATGGCCAACCAGTGACGCACATCTTGCCCCTCCAACCAACGGCGGCGTGCCAAGATGCGCTGCTCCCAAGCGTTAACGTAGCCCAAGTCCAACAGGTGTTGGTTGTACTGCCCATGCAAGTGCCGATGGGTGGCTTCTTGCCCGACAAAGCCTTTGGCCATGGCCGCATAGGCCGCGCGCTGAGTTTCGTCCATGCTCGCCACGCCGTCGCGTACCGCATCAATGAAGAACTGCTCGCCTTGGGGGAAACTCATGGACAAGGCATTGAAAAACGCCGACACGAAGGCATCGCCATCGCACCAGTCGCGAGCAATCGGTTGTTCCATGTCCACCATCAAGCGTCGCACCACCAATTCCGTCATGAACGATCTCCAAAGCCTTGTATCGCAGGGTCAGTGTAAGGGTTAACGCGAAATCGCGTGGCCCGTCGGGTCATCACATGCACGCCGCCGCACGCAAGGCCCGTGCAGCCCGCGCCCACATGACTTGGGTCAAGACCTGGTGTCGCGTTCACCTTTGGGTCACATTTTCGAGGCATCATTGTTGCAATGCACAAAAATACCCCTGATATGAACAACGCGACCCCCACCCCCAACTCAAACCCCTTCGACCCCCACGCTTGGGACGATTGGATTCACGCGCACCTGGCTCGCATGAACATGGGGCTGTCCCCCTTCACCCTGGGCTTATCGGCCATGGATTGGGCCATGCACCTGGCCACTTCGCCCGGTCGCCAGTGGACGCTGGCCCAACAGGCTCAGCACAAGTGGCTGACCTGGCTGCAAGCGCAAATGCCATCGGGCACCGCAGCCGACAGCGCGCACCCCGTCACCGACCACCGCTTCAGTGACCCCGCGTGGGCCCAGTGGCCGTATCGTGCGATTCGCGACGCGTTCTTGAGCACCTCGGATTGGTGGCAAGAGGCCTCACACATCGACGGCATGACCCATCACCACCAACAATGGGTGTCGTTCATGGCGCGCCAGTGGTTGGATGCCTTGTCCCCGTCCAACCTGGCTTTGACCAACCCCCAAGTGAGCCAACAAGCGCAGAAGAGTTTGGGCATGAGCTGGTTAAACAGCCAACAAAAGGCTTGGGACGACTGGGTGCAACAAGTCACGCCGCCCTCAACCCAAGCCAACCCGGGAGAGTTGGCGCCCCTGCCTTACGCGGTGGGCAAAGACGTTGCCGTGACGCCCGGCGAGGTGGTGTTTCGCAACGACTTGTTTGAGCTCATTCAGTACAAACCCACCACTGAACAGGTGCGCGGCGAGCCTTTGCTGATCGTCCCCTCGACGATCATGAAGTACTACATCTTGGACTTGTCGCCTCACAACTCCATGGTGCGCTACATGGTCGAGCAAGGCTTCACCGTCTACATCATGTCGTGGCGCAACCCCACTGGCGAAGACCGCCACCTGGGCATGGACGACTACCTGCTGCGCGGCGTCATGCGCGCGATCAGCGAAGCGCAAAACCAAAGCCAGGCCCAACGCGTGCACACCATGGGCTATTGCCTAGGCGGCACCTTTTTGGCCATTGTTGCGGCCTTGATTGGCGCTGGCCACCACGGCAGCAGCACCGATTGGCCCGCGACCTCACCCACACTCGCCAGTGTCACGCTGTTGGCGGCGCAAACCGACTTTGCCGAGCCCGGTGAGCTGGGCTTGTTCATCGACGAAGACCAATTGCGCAGCCTGCGCGAGGCCATGGACGAGACCGGCTACCTCTCGGGTCGCCAGATGGGCGGGACGTTTCAGTTCTTGAACTCGCGTGACCTGGTCTGGTCGCGCCATGTACAGCGCCACTTGCTGGGCCAAGACAGCGTCGGCAACGACATGATGAGTTGGAACATCGACACCACGCGCCTGCCCAAGCGCATGCACAATGAATACCTCAACGAGCTGTTCCTCGCTAACGCCTTGTCTCAAGGGCGCTACCGGGTGGACGGCATGCCTGTGGCGCTGAGCGACATCAGCGTTCCGATCATGGTCGTGGGCACCGAAAACGACCACGTTTCTCCGTGGCGCTCGGTGTTCAAGCTCACCCTCAGCACGCACGAAGACACCTCTTTCATGCTGGCTTCTGGTGGCCACAACGCGGGCGTGGTCAGCGAGCCCGGCCACCCACACCGCCACTTCCGCTTTGGCTGCAAAGCGCGCCAAGCCGGTTGGATCAGTCCTGACCAATGGATGGCCTGCGCCGAGCGCCACGAAGGCTCTTGGTGGCCCACCTGGGCACAGTGGTTGCACCAACACAGCACCGAAGCGTGGCAAGCCGCGCGCAAGGTGTCCACCCGCCACCGCCTGGGCCACGCACCGGGTGAATACGTCATGACCCGCTACG
>JALRFN010000089.1 GCA_023268425.1 Burkholderiaceae bacterium
CACGCGCTACCAAGACATCATGGACTTGAACAAAAACTTCAAGCTCGCGTCTTCGGCCCGTGGCATCCGCATGGAGGACCAAACCTACGAGGAATACTTGGCCCGCCGCACCTTCCAAGAGACCGACGCACCCGAGCACACCCGCGTGCGCATGTTGGTGGCCAAAGCCTTTTCACGCCCGGTGGTGCAAGAGTTCGACCAAGCCATTCGCGCGTTGTGCGACGAAATCTTAGACAGCGTCTTGCTTGAGGGCGAATTCGACGCCACCAAACGCATCGCCCGACAATTGCCCATGCGCATGCTGGGGCGCATCATCGGCACGCCCGATGAAGACCTGGAGTGGTTGGTGGCCAAAGGCGATGCACTGATCGCCAACACCGACGCCGAGTTCACCGACCATGTGCTCGACCAAAGCGACACCGAGGCCTACCGCCTGATGCCGTTTCGCTCACCCGCTGGCGCCGAGTTGTACGACTACGCACAAAAGCTCATGGACAAGAAAAATGCCGCCGGCGACACCAGCGGCGTTTTGCACCTGATCACCCAGCCCGACGCCGACGGCAACCGCATCAGCAACACCGAGTTTGGCAATTTCTTCTGCCTGCTGGTCGCTGCAGGCAACGACACCACGCGCTACTCGATCGCGGCAGCCATCCACGCCTTGGCCAACCAAGCTGGCTTGTTGGAGCAGTTGCAACAAGGCGACGAGGCACTGTGGGAGCGCGCACCGGACGAGTTCATCCGCTGGGCCTCACCGGCCATGTACTTTCGCCGCACGGCCACCAGCGACTTTGACATGCACGGCAAGCACATCAAAGCAGGCGACAAGATCTTGCTGTGGTTTGCCAGTGGCAACCGCGATGAGCGCATGTTCAAACACCCCTTCACCGTGGACCTCAACCGCGAGCACGTCAGCCGCCACGTCAGCTTTGGCCAGGGTGGCCCGCACGTGTGTTTGGGCATGTGGTTGGCGCGCTTGGAAGTGCGTCTGCTGCTGCAAGCCCTGGTCAAACGCGTGAAGAAAATCGAGCAAATCGCGCCACACGAGTTCTTGCGTTCCAACTTTGTGGGCGGCATCAAACGCCTGCCGGTGCGCATGACCCTTCAATAAACCACAAACAACAGGAGACAACATGGCCATTCCCCAATACGAGCGCTTGCGCGTGCTGTTCAGCGACACCCTGGGCAAAGCCCGTGGCAAATACGTGCCGTGGCGTGCCGGACAAGACGGCGCTGCGCGCTTTTGCCGCAGCCTTTACGGCGTGACTTTTGAGCGCGAATTGGTGCCCTTTCCCGGCTCTTGCGTGCTGGAAAACCTGCCCGACTTGGAAGTGCAATACCGAGCGCAAGACGTGCGAGACGGCTGGGACGCCGGCACGCGCGTGGTTTTGGGCGACCAATTCGACAACCACAGCAAGCCCCTGGGTTTGGACCCGCGTGGCGCCTTAAAACGCGCCATTGCCGAGTGGCAAGCCCTGGGCTACACGCCCATGGTCGGTATCGAGTTGGAAGCCTACGCCTTTGTGGAGCAAGCCGACGGCAGCCTGGTGCCCTATGGCCGCCAAGGTTCGCACGTGTATGACACCGGCGCCTTCGCTGACCCCTTGGGCGTGATGGATGCGATTTGGGACAAGGCCGCAGCGGCGGGTTTTCAGATCGACTCCATGAACACCGAATACGATGCATTTCAGTGGGAGTTGACACTGCGCTACGACGAGGCCTTGCGCGCCGTGGACGATATCTTTTTGTTCCGCGTGTTGGCGCGCGAAGAAGCGATCCGCCACGGCGTGGTGTTGACCTTCATGCCCAAACCCATTCTGGAATCCGGTGGCAGCGGCTTGCACGTCAACTTCAGCCTGCGCGACGCCCAAGGCCAAAACGCCTTTGCCGGTGGCGTTGAGGGCAACGCGCTGATGCGCGGCTGCGTGGCCGGACTGATGCACCACCACCAGGGCTTGGCGGGTTTGGTCGCACCCACGGCGCAGTCGTATTTGCGATTGCAACCAGCCTCCTTGTCGGGCTACTGGCAAAACTGGGCCGTCGACCACCGTGGCGTCACCGTGCGCTTGTCGCCTGAAACGGGTGCGGGCGCGCGCATTGAGCACCGCATGCCCGACGCGGGTGCCAACCCCTACACCACCGTGGCCGCCATTCTCCAAGCCGCACGCCTGGGGTTCACCCAAAACTATGCGCTGCAAGACGCGGAAACCGCTGACTGCTTGGAGACCAACGACGCCAAACAAGGCGTGGCCGACAGTTTGTTGGAAGCCTTGGACGCACTCGAAGCCGACACCGCCTTGGTTGAGGCGGTGGGCTCGGAGCTGGTGGCCAACCACCTCGCGGCCAAACGCCACGAAGCCGAACGCACCGCCGCGCTCGAAGGCGACGAACTGCGCGACTTTTACATCCGACACATCTGAGCACAACCAGGGAGAAACACCATGCCCACCATCCATTGGATCACCCACGACGGACAACGCTTTGTCGAAGACGTCGCCGAAGACACCAGCTTGATGGATGCCGCCGTGTTTGCAGGCGTGCCCGGCATCGAAGGTGACTGCGGCGGCAACCTGTCGTGCGCGACCTGCCATGTCGTGGTCGACGCGGCCTGGGTGAAACGCGTTGGCCAACCCGAAGGCAACGAAGACACCATGCTCGATGCCGCGCTGCAAGTGCCACGCCAAACGCACAGCCGCTTGAGCTGCCAAATCAAAGCGACCGCCGCCCTGGACGGCTTGGTCTTGCACGTGCCCGCGCCGTTTTGAGCGCACTGTGGCCTCGCACGGGGCGCACATGAACAACGGCCGCGATGACGCGGCCGTGGTTCATTCCAGGGTGCTGCTTTGCCTCAACCCGTGAGTCTGGGGATCAACAAGGTGATCGCCGGGAAAGCCACCAACAACACCACCCGCAACAAGTCCATGGACACAAAAGGCATCACGCCTTTGTAGGTGTCTTTGATCGGAATGTCCGGGGCCATGGATTGGATGACAAAGAGGTTCATGCCCACGGGGGGGGTGATCAAGCCGACTTCCACGACGATCAAGACCAAGATGCCAAACCAAATCGCCGTCTCATCGGGCGTCATGCCAAAGTCCATGCCTTGAATCATGGGGAAGAAAATCGGCACGGTCAGCAAAATCATGGACAGCGAGTCCATCACACAGCCCATGACCACGTAAAACAACAAGATCGCGCCCAAGACCACCAAAGGCGCATAGCCCTGGTCGCCCACCCACATCGCCAACTCTTGCGGCAGACCCGAGAGCGCCAAAAAGTTGTTGTAGGCCGCAGCGCCCAAGACAATCATGAACACCATCGCCGTGCCGGTGGCCGTGCCGTCGATGGTCGACGCCAGCGTGCGGCGGTTCAGCCCGCCGCGCAACCAAGCCAAGGTGCCCGTGGCAATGGCCCCGACCGCAGCGCCTTCGGTCGGCGTGAAGATGCCGGTGTAGATGCCACCAACCACAACCAGAAAAATCAGCACCACTGGCCACACCAGCGCCAAGATCGCAAAGCGTTCTTTCCAAGGCACACGGGCCATTTGACCGGCCAGTTCGGGCTTGAGGTGCACGACCAAGCTGATCACACCCATGTAACTCAGGGCCGCCAAGATGCCAGGGACAAAAGCCGCTGCGAACATCACCGCGATGTTTTGCTCGGTCAAGATGGCGTAAATCACCAAGACCACCGACGGCGGAATCAAAATCCCCAACGTGCCGCCCGCGGCCAAGGCGCCTGTCGCCAAGCCACCGTCATAACCGGCGCGGCGCAGTTCGGGCAAAGCCACTTGACCCATGGTGGCTGCCGTCGCTAAGGACGAGCCGCAAATCGAGCCAAAGCCCGCGCAGGCGCCAATCGCAGCCATCGCCACCCCGCCCTTGCGGTGTCCCAAAAACGCTTCCGCTGCGCGGAACAGGGCTTGCGACATGCCGCCCAAAGTGGCGAACTGACCCATCAGCAAAAACAGCGGAACGATGGTCAAGGAGTGGTTGGCGAATTGGCCATAGGCCAAGGTCTTGATTTGCTGCAACAAGGGCATGGCGTCACCAAACACCAGCACCGAGCCACCCAAGCCCACCAACAGCATGGCCAAGCCAATGGGCATGCGCAAAAAAATCAATACGAGCACCAGTGGGAAGGACCAGGCTGCAATCTGCAATTCACTCATGTCAATGCTCCGCCACCGCCGCTTGGGCAAATTCAGCTGGCACCGCGACCAGCCCCAAGGATTCAATGAATTTCCAGGCGTAGGCCACCAAGCCCAAAGCCGCAGGCACCATCGCTGCGGCATAGCCGTACCACAGCGGCATCAGCAACACAAAAGTGGTTTCACCGGTTTCGCGGTGGTCTTGCAACTGCACGCCCATGCGCCACACCAAAACCACCCACGCGGCCAGCATCAAAGCGTTGAATAACACGGTGAGCAAAGCCTGCAGTGCTTTAGGGAAACGTCCCCACAAAATATCCACCACGGCGTGCGCGCTGCGCATGTGGGTCCAAGGCAAGAAACAAAACACCGCCACCCCAGAGCCGATTTCCACCAACTCAAAGTCGCCGCGCACAGGGCCCAAGCCGATGCCCGTGAGGCTGCGCCCAACGATGCTCACCACGCTGAGCAAGGCGATCAAGGTCAGCACACCAATGCCAACAAACGCCATGCCACGAAAGAAACGGTAGACCTGCAGGTTCATGCCCAACCCCCATTGAAAAAAAGCGACTCAGGCCGCTCGCCTGAGTCGCTTGGACCGCGCAACGACGATTACTTGTCGTACTTGGCCACTGTCGCACGAGCCGTCTTCAACAAGCCCGCACCATCCAAGCCCGCCTCTTTGGAGCGCTTGACCCAAGAGTCAATCACCACATCGGCGTAACGGCGCCAGCGTTGCATCTCGATTTCATCGATCTCGTTGATGGTGTTGCCGGCTTTGCGCACCAGAGCCAAACCACCCGCGTCGCCCTTGTCCATGGTCTCGCCAAAGCGCTGCGCGCAGGCCATGCCGCTTTGCGCGTCGATGGCTTTTTTGGCTTGCTCAGGCAATGACTCGTACTTGGCCTTGTTCATCACCACGCCGAAAGTGTTGGTGTAGAGCGAAATGCCTTTGGCGAACAAGGTGTGGTTCTTCACCAGTTGTTGCACCTTCAGTGCAGGCACAACTTCGTAAGGAATGGTCGTGCCGTCGATCACGCCTTTGGACAGCGCCTCACCCACGGCAGGCACAGGCATGCCAATGGGGGTGGCGCCCAAAGCGGTGATCAGGTCGTTGACGGTGCGGCCAGCGCCACGGATCTTCTTGCCCTTGAGGTCTTCGATCTTGGTGACGGGATCTTTGGTGTGGAAGTTGCCCGGGCCGTGGGTGTGCACGCAAATCAGCTTGACGTCTTTGTATTCGTCCATCGCGTTGTGCTCGACAAAGTCTTGCAAGGCCATGGAGCCCATGGTGGCGTTCTTGGTCATGAACGGCACTTCAAACACTTCGGTCTTGGGGAAACGACCAGGGGTGTAAGACAACACGGTCCAGATGATGTCGACCACGCCGTCTTTGGCTTGGTCAAACAGTTCTGGCGGCTTGCCGCCCAGCACCATGCTGTCGTATTGCTTGATCTTCAGGGTGCCGCCACTGGCTTTCTCAACATCTTGAATCCAGGGCTTGATGGCCATGCGCGGGATCGTCGCCATCGACGGCAACATTTGGTGGAAGCGCAAAGTGACTTCCTCGGCGTGTGCAGCGGGCACAGCCAAACCGCCCAGGGCGGCGCTCAGCGCGGCAGCGCTCAACAGGGTACGGCGAACAGCTTTCATGATTTCTCCTCGGTTTGGGGGCTCAACACAACAGGCAAAACTTGTTCCCAAGCCTGACCAGATGTTACTTCAAATATTAAACAAATTTTTCACACACCAACACCTAGAACTTACCCTAGGCTCAATTCACAAATCCAAGACAATTTGGGCAGATTTTGCCCTTGAACAACACGGCAAAATCAAGGCCCCATCGGCCTGCTCTTGCGGCGTCAGATAAACGTCGCGGTGATCTGGCGTTCCTTCAATGATTGAAGTGATGCAGGTGCCACAGACGCCTTGTTCACACGACACCAAGATGTCAATCCCAGCCGCCGCGCAGGCCTGCACGATGGTTTGATCAGCGGCCACGCGTATGCTTTGACCACTGCTGTGGATGATGACATCAAAACCACCGTCGCCCGCTTGGTGCACTGGTGCATCGTTGCTGAAAAACTCCCAATGCAAGTGCGACTCCGGCACCCCTGCCGCGCGCGCCGCACCCAGCACCGCGTCCATGAAGACTTGCGGTCCGCACACATAAACGTGGGTGTCCGGCGCCAGCGACGCCATCGCGGCCTGCGCATCGAAATGCCCGCCCGCCTCCTCGTCCACGTGCAGGTGCAAAGCCCCAGCAAAAGCCGACTGCAAGCGGCCCAAGTACGCCGCTCGTGCGCGCGAACGCACGGCGTAATGCAAGCTGAACACATCACCGCGCGCTTGCAAGGTGGTGGCCATGGCCATCATCGGGGTGATGCCAATGCCACCCGCAAACAAGGCGTGGCGCTGCCCCATGGGCGCCAGCGGAAAATGGTTGGCCGGAAAGTCAATGTCCAACACATCGCCTTCATTGACCTGCTCGTGCATCGCCGCCGAGCCGCCACGCGAAGCTGGCTCACGCAAGACGCCCAACTCGTAACGCGTCACATCGCTCGGGTTGCCCGCCAGCGAATACGAACGCACCAGCGCTTCGCCCGAGCTCGTGCACAGGTGCACGTCAATGTGTGCACCTGCCTCAAACACGGGCAGCGGCGCGCCATCCAACGCACTCAACTCCAGGGCCACGATGTCCTCGGCCTCTTGCCATTTCGCGGTCACCCGCACTTGCATGTCTGCCACATTCACTCCATCAGGACGCGGCCGTTTCCGCCGCCAAATACCGATCAATCACCTTGCGCGACTGCACACCACCGCCATCGATGTTGAGCATCAACAACTTGCGCTCGGGATATCTCAACAGGTTTTGCTGTTGGCGCTCGAGCATTTCCAAGTCTTCCGAGAAAATTTTGCCTTGACCTTCGCGAATGCTGGCAGTCAGCGCGGCGTCCTCGGGTTTGAACTTGCGCGCCATGCCCCAGTGGTACCACATGGAGGTCTCGGTCTCGGGCGTGATGAAGTCCACCACCACGCTGTAGGCTTTTTTGTCGTCTGGCGCGTTGATGCCGCCGTGGCCTTCCAGCGCCACACCCACCTCGATCAAGATGTGCGAGGGCGGCGAGAACCGGCACACCTGCCAACGGTCGACGCTGGCTTGGTCATCCAAACCCGCCGCGCGCATGGCCATTTGCCAAAACGGCGGCGCCTTGATGCCGCTCATGAAACGCTCGGTGTAAACCGTGTCGCCATCGACGCGGGTTTTGCAAGGCGTTTCATCGATTTCGGGCTGGCCAATTGAGGTGCTGTGCACATAGGTTTCGTGCGTCAAATCCATCAAGTTGTCGATCATCAGCCGATAGTCGGCAGCGATGTGATACAGCCCGCCGCCGTAGGCCCACTGGGGGTTGTCCGCCCAAGCCAACTGCGGCAGCGCCGAGCGGTCAGCGGGCGCGTCGCCCGGCCACACCCAGATGAAGCCCGCGTGCTCGACGGCTTCGTATTTGGCGATGGGCGGGAAACCGCCCACGCGCTGACCTGGCATGGCAATGGTCTTGCCCTCGCAGCCCATTTCCAAGCCGTGGTAGCCACACACCAGATTCCCGTCTTTGCAAAAGCCCAGCGACAAAGGCGCGCCACGGTGGGGGCAAAAGTCTTCCAGCGCCACGGGTTGGCCATCGGCGCCGCGATAAAACACCATGGGCAAGCCACAAATTTTGCGCCCCAGGGGTTTGCCGTCGATGTCTTCGGGCGTACACGCCACGTACCAAGTGTTTTTGATGAACATGTCAGCCTTCTTTCTTCAATGGGTTTGGCCGGCCAGCAAGCGCGCCACTTGCCGAGCGTCTTCGCTGCTGGCGCTGGGTTGAGCGAGAGAATCTTGCAAATTGCGCTGCGCGATTTGCGCGTGCTCGCGCATCAGGCTTTCCGCACGTGCACCCTGGCGGGCCTCAATCGCCGCCAAGACTTGCCAGTGTTGGTCTTGCGCAATGCCAAAGCGCCGCTGCACCAGCGGCGAGATGCCCTGCCCCAAAACGAAACTCGATGGCCCCGAAAACGGCAACTGGGCCAACCGGGCCAAAGCCATGCGCAAGGCTTCGCTGTCTGCCATGCCCAGCAAGGCGTCGTGGAAGCGATCGTTCAAGCGGCCATAAGCCAACAGCACCTCATCGTCCCACACGGGCGCAGCCAGCACTTGGTCCAACTCCGTCAGCGTGGCTTTGGCAGCCGCCAAGGTCGAGGCCGCTGCGCCACGCTCAGCGGCCCAACGCGCTGCGGTGCCCTCCAAAATGCCGCGCAAGGCAATGGTGTCTTCGATGTCGCGGGCCGTGAACTGCCGCACCACGTAACCGCCGTTGGGCAGGCTTTGCAACAAACCTTCTTGGGCCAAGCGCTGCAACGCGGCGCGAACGGGCGTGCGTGAGACACCCAAGCGCTCCACCAGCGGCAGTTCGGCAATGCGCTCGCCCCCCACCAACTCGCCCGAGACAATCCACTCGCGCAGCGTCACTAGGGCTCTTGCCTGAGCACTGGCGGCAACCTGGGCGTCGGGGGTGGGTGTCATCGACTGGGGTGATGTATACAGAAGACGCCGATTTTGCCCGAAATTTATCCAAATCAAGCACCCAACACCCGTTTATGTATACAGGGATAACCCTGGTGACTCGGGCGGCCCGCGACAGCCTCAAAACAAGTCCACCTGTTCGCCGTGCGCGCCTTGCTCTTGCAACCACTGCGCTTTGGGCAGCAAGGAGCCCACCCGCACCCCCAGCAAGCGCAAAGGTCGCTCCAGCGGCGCACGTTTGAGCGCTTGGCCCGCCCAGCGCCTGATTTCCGTGGCGTCGTCGGTGTAGACCTCTTGCGTGGCGTCTCGCGTGGCGGTTTGAAATCGGTCGTCGCGCAACTTGATGCCAATCGTCTTGCCCACATAGGCTTTGCGCTGCAAATCCGCAGCGACTTGCTCGCACAGCCGCGTGAACACTTGGCCCAAGGTGTCGCGGTCGCGCACGGGGTGCAAGTCGCGCTCGAAGGTGGTCTCTCGGCTCATGCTCACGGGTTCACTGCTCACTTCCACGGGGCGCTCATCGACCCCGTTGCAAGCGCGGTGCAACCAGGCCCCGTAACTGCGCCCCAGCCTCGCTTGCAGGGTGAAGACGTCTGTGTTCGCCACATCGCCCAGCGTGTGCAAACCCAGGGCTTGCAAGCGCGCATCGGCCTTGGGACCAATGCCGTTGAGTTTGCGGCAGGCCAAAGGCCAAACACGCTCGGGGACATCTTGGGCGTACAACACGGTGATGCCCTTGGGCTTGTCCATCTCGCTGGCCAACTTGGCCAACAGTTTGTTGGGCGCCACGCCCACCGAACAAGTCAGGCCCGTGTACGCCAAGATCTCGCGCTGGATCAGGCGAGCCAAGGCGCGCCCGCCTTCACGCTGCCCGCCAGGCACCTCGGTGAAGTCGATGTAAACCTCGTCGATGCCCCGGTTTTCCATGACCGGCGCGATGTCGGTGATGATGGCTTTGAATCGGCGTGAAAACTCACGGTAGCGCTCGAAATCTGCCGGCAACAAGATGGCGTCTGGACACAGCTTGGCCGCTTTCATCATGCCCATGGCCGAGCCCACGCCAAACTGGCGCGCGGCATAGGTTGCGGTGGTGATGACGCCGCGTCCCTCGTAGTCACGCAAACGCGCAAACGCCGCCAAAGGCAAGTCGGCCATGTCGTCGGGCGCAACCTCAAAGCCGCGCACCCGCCGCCCACCAATGACCACCGGCTGATCTTTCAGTTGCGGGTAACGCAGCAACTCGCAAGACGCGAAAAACGCGTCCATGTCCAAGTGCGCAATGCGCCGCAACGGGGTTTGGTTCATTTGCGCTTGCGCGTCAGCCCGCTCACCTCGTCTGGCGTCAACCAGCGCCATTCGCCCTCGGGCAAGTCACCCAAGCTCAGCTCACCCATTTGCGAGCGGTGCAAAGACGCCACGCGGTTGCCCACCGCTGCGACCATGCGCTTGACCTGGTGGTACTTGCCCTCCAACAAGGTCATGCGCAAGTGCGTGGGTGCGACCAACGCTGCGGCAGCAGCAGCCACTGGCTGGGGGTCATCGTCCAAGACCACCCCGGCCAACAAGCGCTGCACGGCGCTCGGCTCCATGGCGTGCACCAGGGCCACCTCATACACCTTGGGCACGTGGTGCTTGGGTGAACTCATGCGGTGAATGAACTGCCCATCGTCAGACAGCAGCAGCAAACCCGTGGTGTCTTCGTCCAGCCGCCCCACCGCTTGCACGCCTTGCGTGCCTTTGCTGGGGCGCTGCCGCAAGGGGTAAGGCAAGAGGCTGTAGACGCTGGCGTGGTGTTTGGGCTTTTGCGACACCTCATAGCCAGCCGGTTTGTGCATGACCGCGTAGGCCACGCGCTGGCAGACCCAGTCCAAGTCCTGCACGCGCAAGACCAAGCCGTCGAGTTCAAACATCGCCAAGGGGTCGCTGACCCGCTCACCAGCCACGCTGACGTGGCCTTGCTGCACCAGACCCGAGCAGATGCGGCGGGTGCCGAAACCTTGCTCAAACAAGATGTCTTCTAAACACAGTTGCGTTGGGGGTGATCGCTTGCTCATGCGTGTATTGTGCGGCAGCTCGCCCAAGGAATTCGGTCACAATATCTGCCCTATGCTCGATCGCCTGCGCCGCTTACTGCCCGACCGAAACAGCCTGGCCAGCAACCGCTGGCTGCGCTGGCTGGGCCCCTCGCTGCTGGCACCGGCGCTGTGGCGTTTCAGCCGCCGGGGGGTGGCCATGGGGGTGGCCTTGGGCGTGTTCTTTGGCTTTTTGGTGCCGCTGGGACAAATCCCCTTGTCGGCCACGGCAGCGGTGATCTTGCGCGCCAACGTGCCCACTGCCGTGGCCAGCACGCTGGTGACCAACCCCGTGACCTTTGCCCCGATTTACTACGCCGCCTACCAGTTCGGCCATTGGGTGGTGGGTGAACCTGCCCACCCTGAACCACCACCGCTGCCCAATCACCACCTGCAAGCCGATGGTGAGCCCCACCCTGGGCTGTGGGCGCGCATGTCCAACATGGGCAAGCCTCTGCTGGTGGGCTTGGTCAGTTTTGCCGTGGGTTTTGGTGGCTTGGTCTATGCCTTGACCACTTGGGTGTGGATTTGGCGCATCCGGCGCAAACGCCGACTTCGCCTTCAGGGCCCCAAGCGCGTGATGTGAGGCGCGCGGGGGACAGCGCAGCGGCTGGCCACTGGCATCATCCAAAGCCCATTCAGTGCCCCATTGAGGCCAAGGAGCCAACATGCGCCAGCCAGCCATTCCCACCGTGCAAATCGACAACGAGCGCGTCATCGTGACCGAATGGCGCTTTCCACCCAACTCGGAAACCGGCTGGCACACCCACGGCCACGACTACGTGGTGGTGCCCACAACCGACGGCGTCTTGCAGCTCGAAACCACCGAAGGCGTCCATGAGGCCACCTTGGTCAAAGGCCAGTCGTATACACGGCAAATAGGCGTGCACCACAACGTCATCAACCCTGGCCCCGGCGAAGTGGTGTTCGTCGAAGTCGAGCTGCGCTGACACCGCTCACGCCAGCCCTTGTACGAGGGCTGTCGCGCAGGAGCCAAACAGTTGACAGCGCATTCGCGCTCGTGCTCCTAACATCTGCGCACACGACACCCTTGGAGCCCAGCCATGTCAGCCATCGCTACAACCAGCCCCGCCTCGCAAGGCATGAGCGCCGAGCGCCTGGCGCGCATTGACCGATTTTTGCGCGAACGATACGTGGGCCCAGGCAAACTGCCCAGCGCGCAAATCATCGTCGCGCGCCACGGCCAAATCGTGCACCAAAGCGTCATGGGTCACGCGGTCTTGCCCAACGAGCCTGAAGGCAACGGCTTCAGCCCGCGCGCCATGAGTGACGACACCATCGTGCGCATCTACTCCATGACCAAACCCATCACCAGCGTCGCCTTCATGATGCTGGTCGAACAAGGCTTGGTCGCGCTCGAAGACCCGGTGCACCACCACATCCCGTCGTGGAAAGATCTCGGCGTCTACGTGGGCAGCGGCGCCTCGATACCCGGCGGCGCTGCGGGCTGGGTCACGCGCGCTCCCGACGCCCCCATGCGCATGATCGACCTGCTGCGCCACACCTCGGGGCTGACCTACGGCTTTCAGATGCGCTCCATGGTCGACGCGGCCTATCGCAAAGACAAAATCGAACCCTTTGACCACCCGGGCGGTCTGGAAGGCTTTGTTGAACAACTGGGCACCGTCCCGCTGGAATTCTCACCAGGCACTGCCTTCAACTACTCCGTCTCCACCGACGTGTTGGGCTACTTGGTGCAGAAAATTTCGGGCCAACCCTTGGCCGAATACCTGCAACAGCACATCTTGGGCCCGCTGGGCATGGTGGACACCAGCTTCCACGTCCCCGAAGACAAAGTCGACCGACAAGCCCAGTGCTACGCGCTGGCCAACGGCGGGAAACTGGTGCCCTTACCCGGTCGAACGTTCCGCGAACCGACCCACAGCCCCTCTGGCGGGGGTGGTTTGGTGGGCACCGCGGCGGACTATTTGCGCTTTTGCGAAATGCTGCGCCGAGGTGGCGAACTCGACGGTGTGCGCTTGCTCAGCCCCAAAACCCTGTGGCTGATGCGCCAAAACCACCTGCCCGGGGGCGCGGACTTGGCGGACGTTTCCAAAAGCCTGTTCTCGGAAGCCAC
The DNA here is from genome assembly GCA_023268425.1 of Burkholderiaceae bacterium. Lineage (GTDB taxonomy): Bacteria > Pseudomonadota > Gammaproteobacteria > Burkholderiales > Burkholderiaceae_C > RS62. Next base: position 12,888 of record JALRFN010000089.1, read on the forward strand.
CTACCACGGCATTGGCTTTGGGCTGGGCTTTGCCATGACCACCGACGTGGCCCGCACCGGCATCGCCGGCAGCATGGGCGAGTACTGGTGGGGCGGCGCCGCCAGCACGGCGTTTTGGGTCGACCCCGTGGAGCAAATCTCGGTGGTGTTCATGACCCAATTCATGCCCAGCAGCCTTTACCCCGTGCGCCGCGAACTGCGCACGCTGGTCAACGCAGCGGTGGTCGACTCACTGGCCAACTGAATTCGGTCGCGCAAAAAAATACCCCTGAGCAAAGCCCAGGGGTATCGAATTTTGGCGGAGCGAGAGGGATTCGAACCCTCGATGCAGTTTTAAGCCACATACTCCCTTAGCAGGGGAGCACCTTCAGCCTCTCGGTCATCGCTCCGCGAAGACGCAGATTATGCCACGGCTTACGCCGCTTCTGCGTCCAAGTCAAAGGCTTTGTGCAGGGCACGCACGGCCAATTCCATGTACTTCTCGTCGATCACGACAGAAACTTTGATCTCTGAGGTCGAAATCATTTGGATGTTGATGCCTTCGGCGCTGAGGCTTTCAAACATTTTGCTGGCCACACCCGCGTGGCTGCGCATGCCAATGCCGACGATGGAGACTTTGCAAATCTTCGGGTCGCCAATCACTTCACTCGCACCCAATGCAGGCGCCACTTGTTCTTGCAGCACATCCAGTGCGCGTGCGTAGTCGTTGCGGTGCACAGTGAAGCTGAAGTCGGTCTTGCCGTCTTTGGACAGGTTTTGGATGATCATGTCCACGTCGATGTTGGCAGCGGAGACCGACGACAAAATCTTGAACGCAATCCCCGGCGTGTCTGGCACACCGAGCAAGGAAATCTTGGCTTCATCGCGGTTGAACGCGATCCCCGACACAACGGCTTGTTCCATGTTGACGTTTTCCTCAATGGTGATCAGCGTGCCCGACGCTGCTTCTTCTTGCAAATCGATGTCCCAGGGCGTGAAGCTGGACAAGACACGCACCGGCACTTTGTATTTACCGGCAAACTCGACTGAGCGGGTTTGCAAAACCTTGCTGCCCAAGCTGGCCATTTCCAACATTTCTTCAAAGGAAATGGTGTTCAAACGGCGCGCTTCGGCCACCACGCGTGGGTCGGTGGTGTAGACCCCGTCCACGTCGGTGTAGATCAAGCACTCGTCGGCCTTCATGGCGGCGGCCACCGCGACTGCCGAGGTGTCAGAGCCGCCACGGCCCAGCGTCGTGATGTTGCCGTCAGCGTCGATGCCCTGGAAACCCGTGATGATGACCACGCGACCCGCAGCCAAGTCGGCCCGCACGCGCGCGTCGTCAATGGACTCGATGCGCGCTTTGGTGAACGACGAATCGGTTTTGATCGGCACTTGCCAACCGGTGTAACTGACCGCGTCCATGCCTTCGGCTTGCAAGGCAATGGCCAACAGAGCGACCGATGCTTGTTCGCCCGTGGAGGCCAACATGTCCAATTCGCGGGCATAGGCTTTGGTTTGGCGCTGCGGCGCCAACTCTTTGGCCAAAGCCAGCAGCCGGTTGGTCTCGCCAGACATGGCCGAGGGCACCACGACCATCTGGTGACCCGCACGCGCCCATTTGGCGACGCGCTTGGCGACCAAGCCAATGCGCTCGGTAGACCCCATGGAGGTTCCACCGTACTTGTGAACTATCAATGCCATGAAACAGGTTCCTACATTTCGCGATCTGCGAAACCCAAAGGCTGAGCCGCTCACCCAGCGGCCAGGCGCGCTTGCTGCGCAAAACCCGTCATTATAAATTGGCGTCGTAGCGCAATGCCGCCTGCTCGCGGCGCACAAAACCCGGCCCCAGTTTCAGGTGAATGTCATGCCCTCGGGTGGTGCAGGCCGCCACTTGCTGCAGCAAGGCGTCCAACTGCGCCGTGCTGGGCACCACAGCGTGGCTGTGTTTCAGCCAATGCCTGAGGGCGTTGGCCTGGCGCTCAGGTGACAAGGCCTGCAGGTGTGCGATTTGGGGTGGCGAGCCGGTGGCGGTCAAGTCCAACGCCGCCAGTTCTTGCAACAGCTGCTGCGCCTGCGCCATGTGTTGAGCGGTCCTTGAGGCCATGTCGGCGATCGCCGGAAAGGCTTGTCTCAGCGCGGGCGTGACCTGATGGCGAATGCGGTTGCGCGTGTAAGACGTGTCCGCGTTGGTGGGGTCTTCGCAATAGGCCAAAGCCTCACCGCGCAGCCAATCGCGAATCGCTTCGCCAGCGACGCTCAACAGCGGGCGCGCGAAGCGCTGCCCATGGCGCTCAAACACCGGCGGCATCGCCGCCAGACCGGGCACACCGGCGCCACGCGACAAGGCCAGCAACAGGGTTTCCAGTTGGTCGTCTTGATGTTGCGCCAACCAAACTTCGCGCAAGCCCGCCGCTTGCGCGGCTGTAGCCAGGGCCCGATAGCGCGCCCGCCTCGCCGCATCTTCAGGGCTTTGGCCGGCCTGCGCCTGCGCATCGACCGACAGCACCGACAGAGGCACTTGCAAAGCCGAACACAGTTGCTGACAGTGGCGCTCAAAGTCGGTGGCGGCGGCTTGCAACCCGTGGTTGATGTGCAGGGCGTGAATGCGCCCTGGCCACAAGGCTTGGGCTGCGTGCAGCAAGGCGGTGGAGTCGGCCCCACCGCTCAAGGCAATGCCCCAGCGCTGGGGCAAGGGCTGGGCCTGCGCCCAATGCCTCAGGGCTTGGTGAACCGGCTGCGCTGGCGCGACCACCACTGCCCCGCCGCTGTGTTCAAGCCTTGGCTTCGGTGAACTTGCCGTAAGACTGCAAGCGCTCGTAGCGGCGGGTCAACAAGTCCGCCGTGCTGAGGTCGGCCACTTGGCGCCAGCTCTCGTTCAGGGCTTTGCTCAGTTGGCTCATCATGGTTTTGTAGTCGCGGTGCGCGCCGCCCGTGGGCTCGTTGACGACTTTGTCGACCAAGCCCAAGGCTTTCAGGCGCGGCGCCACGATGCCCAGAGCCTCGGCTGCATCGGCGGCTTTGTCGCCCGTCTTCCACAAAATCGAGGCGCAGCCCTCGGGGCTGATCACCGAATAGACCGCGTATTGCAGCATCAGCGTTTGGTCACCCACGGCAATGGCCAAAGCGCCGCCTGAGCCGCCTTCCCCGATGATGGTGGTGATGATGGGGGTCTTCAGCTGCGCCATCTCAAAGATGTTGCGGCCAATGGCTTCGGATTGGCCGCGCTCCTCGGCGTCAATGCCGGGGTAGGCGCCGGGCGTGTCTACAAAGGTGAACACCGGCATGTGGAACTTCTCGGCCAGCTTCATCAAACGCAAAGCCTTGCGATAGCCCTCGGGCTTGGTCATGCCGAAATTGCGCAAGGTGCGCTCTTTGGTGTCACGGCCTTTTTGGTGGCCCAAGACCACGCAAGGCTGGCCTTTGAAACGCGCCATGCCACCGACGATGCTTTGGTCATCGGCAAAGTGGCGATCGCCGTGCAACTCTTGAAAGTGCGTGAACATGCCATGGATGTAATCCAGCGTGTAGGGGCGATCGGCGTGACGCGCCACGCGTGTGATTTGCCAGGGCGACAGCTTGGCGTAAATGTCTTTGGTCAGCTTTTGGCTTTTGAGCGTGAGTTGCTCAATTTCGCTGGAGATGTCGACTGCCGACTCCGACTGCACGTAGCGCAGCTCGTCGATCTTGTTCTCCAGCTCTGCAATCGGCTGCTCAAAGTCGAGGAATGTTCGTTTTGCCACCGAAGGCCTCCGTATGGGTTGCACGGCATGGGGCCGTGCTGCGGGGGATTTTCCCCTGGATTGATGTCGTTCGTCTGTGGCGCCTGGCGTCAGTACGCCACCGGCTGTGGGTCAAGGCTGCGCCAAATATACCAAGTGGCCACGGACCGAAACGGTGCCCAAGCCTGGGCCAATTCACGCAATTCGCTGCGTGTCACCTTCTCTTCAGAAAAATACAAACGGCTCACGCCATTGGCCAATCCCAGATCGTCCAAAGGCAAGACGTCCGGGCGCATCAAGTGAAACATCAAAAACATCTCGGCTGTCCAGCGCCCGATACCACGAATGGCCACCAGCTCGCTGATGATGGCCTCGTCATCCATCTCGGCCCAAGCTTTGACGTGTACTTTTTTGTCGGCAAAGTGCTGGGCCAAATCCCGCAAATACTCCACCTTGCGTGCGCTCAAGCCGCAGGCGCGCATGTCTTCCGTCGACTGTTTGAGCACGTTGCCCGGTGTCACGCGGCGCACCTGCCCCGCAACCCGATCCCACACCGACTGGGCCGCCTTGACCGAGATTTGCTGACCCACCACGCTGCGCGCCAGGGTCACAAATGGATCGCCCCGCGACTCGAGGTGCGCGGCGCCAAATTGCGGCACCAAGCGGCGCATCACGCGGTCGCGCTTCATCAGGTGTGCGCAGGCTTCGTCCCAATACGCGGGCTTGAGCCTCACCAGGGCCTCGCTCATGCGCGCTCCCAAGTCGTGCCCGTGGGGCTGTCTTTGAGCACAATGCCTTGCTCACTCAGCGTCTTGCGAATCGCGTCTGCGCGGGCAAAGTCTTTGTTGGCTTTCGCGGCAGCGCGTTCCTCAATCAAGGCCTCGATGTTTGACGCATCGTCCCCTGCGTCGCCTTGCAAATAGGCTTGCGGATCTTGTTGCAGCAAGCCCAGTACGCCTCCCAAAGCCCGCAACCAACCTGCAGACTCAGCGCTTTGCGTGCGGTTGACCTCGCTGGCCAGTTCGAACAGCACCGCCACCGCCTCGGGGGTGCCAAAGTCCTCGTTCATGGCCGCAGCAAACGCTTGGGCATGCGCGTTGGCACGCCAGTCCAGGTGGACAGGGGCTGCTGGCACCGAGGCCAAGGCGGTGTAGAGGCGCTTGAGCGCCGCACGAGCGTCGTCCAAATGCGCGTCGCTGTAGTTCAAGGCACTGCGGTAATGTGCGCGCAACACGAAAAAACGCACCGTCTCGGCGTCGTAATCCTTCAAGACATCGCGGATGGTGAAGAAATTGCCCAAGCTCTTGGACATTTTCTCGTTGTCCACGCGCACGAAACCGTTGTGCATCCAGTATTGCGCCAGGGGCTTGCCCGTGGCACCTTGGCTTTGCGCAATTTCGTTCTCGTGGTGGGGGAACTGCAAATCCGCCCCACCGCCGTGGATGTCAAAAGTCTCGCCCAGCAAGGCCGAACACATGGCCGAGCACTCAATGTGCCAGCCCGGGCGCCCAGGGCCGAAAGGACTGTCCCACTTGGCCTCGGCGGGCTCGTCGGCTTTGGCCGCTTTCCACAACACGAAGTCCAGCGGGTCGTTTTTGGCTGAGGCGACCGCCACGCGCTCGCCCGCGCGCAACTCGTCCAGCGATTTGCCACTCAATTGGCCGTAGCTGGGGAACTTGCGTACGGCATAGTTCACGTCACCGTCCTCGCCTTGGTAAGCCAGACCTTTGTCTTGCAGGGTGCCGATCATGCTCAGCATCTGCGGCACATGATCTGTGGCGCGCGGTTCGTGTGTCGGCCGCTCAATGCCCAAGGCGTCGGCGTCTTCGTGCAAGGCGTCGACCATGCGGTCGGTCAACTGACGAATCGTTTCACCGTTTTGCAGCGCGCGCGCAATGATTTTGTCGTCAATGTCGGTGACGTTGCGCACATAAGTCACCGCGTAACCCGAGGCCTTGAGCCAGCGCTGCACCACGTCAAAGGCCAACATCGCCCGCGCATGTCCCAGGTGACAAAAATCGTACACCGTCATGCCACAGACGTACATCTTGACTTGGCCCGGCACCAAGGGCTTGAAGGCCTCGGTTTGTTTGGTCAAGGTGTTGTAAATTTTCAAGCTCATGGCGTCACTCAGCACAAATCCGGGCCCTGCTTGGGGCACATCTACGGGCGTCAGATGCGACGCCAAAGGGTCGGATTCTAGGCGTTTCGGCCCCAAGCTGCAGGGTCGTCGCGGCCCCTCGCCAGCCGACTCCTACAATGCGGCCCTGTGAAACGCTCCGCCCTCCTCTTTGCTGCTATGTACCGTCCCCTTTGTCGCTGGGGCTGGTGTTTGGTGCTGGCTTTGCCAGCCTTCGCCAGTGATTGGCCCGCGATTGAAAAAGCCCTGGGCCAACAAGATTGGGCCAGCGCTGCGCCATTGATCGAACAGGGCTTGAGCGAACACCCCCGAGACGCCCGCTTGCGCCTGCTGCAAGGCATGGTCTTGGCCAAGCGCGGGCAATTGAACGCGGCCCAAGCCCGACTGACCCAGCTCAGCCTAGCGCACCCTGAACTGAGCGAAGTGCACAACAACCTGGGCATTGTGTTGGCGCTGCAAAAAAACTGGGGTGAAGCAATCGCCGCTTTTGAACGCGCCCACTTGGCCGACCCCAAGAACAGTGCGGCCGGCCAAAACCTCGACCGCGCGCGAGCGCAATGGGCCCAGCTGCAGCAGGCTGAGTCAAAATAGCGCATTGTTTTTGCCGTGCACCGCTTGCGTGCACCCTCACTTCACAGGAATCTCCACCATGCGCACCCTGCCCTCCCTTCGCCTTGGCGCCCTGACTTTGCTGGCCAGCCTGTGTTTGGCGCCCGCTGCTTGGGCGGCCAATGTGCGATTGCACACGTCCATGGGCGACATCGTCGTCGCCCTGAATGCAGAAAAAGCCCCCAAGACCGTGGCCAACTTCGAGTCCTACGTCAAAAAAGGCCACTACAACGGCACCATTTTTCACCGCGTGATCAATGGCTTCATGATCCAAGGCGGTGGCTTCACCACCGAGTTCAAACAAAAGGACACCGACGCACCCTTGGCCCACGAGGGCCCTGAGGTGGCCAAACGCGGTGGCCTGCGCAACACGCGCGGCACCATCGCCATGGCGCGCACGCAAGACCCCAACTCTGCGAGCGCGCAGTTCTTCATCAACGTCAAAGACAACGACTTCTTGAACTTCAGCAGCCCGACCATGCAAGGCTACGGCTACGTGGCATTTGGCCAAGTGGTGCAAGGCATGGACGTCGTCGACCAAATCAAGTCGGTGCGCACGGGGCGCGCCGGCCCATACAGCGATGTGCCCATGGAGCCCATCGTCATCATCAACGCCACATTGGAGTAACCCCCATGAGCAACCCCCAAGTCGAACTGCACATCC
>JALRFN010000132.1 GCA_023268425.1 Burkholderiaceae bacterium
GTCGAAATCCTGATGTCTGGCCTGCATGCGCTGGAATACCGTGGTTACGACTCGGCCGGTATCGCGCTGCAGACGGGCGACACCATCACGCGGCAGCGAACCCAGGGCAAAGTCAGCCAACTGGACGAATTGGCACCGGAAGACAAGCTGGTGGTGGCTCGCGCACGCAAAATGCAGCGTTTCCTCTCGCAGCCCTTCCACGTCGCTGAAGTGTTTACTGGCGCGCCTGGCAAGTACGTGTCCTTGGCTGAAACCATCCGTGGTTTCAAGATGATCGTTGAAGGCGAGTGCGACCACTTGCCCGAACAGGCCTTCTACATGGTGGGCACGATCGACGAAGCATTCGAAAAGGCCAAGAAGCTGGCGGCCTAAGCCGTCCTTCGGGTGTCCGGCCTGCGCGCCGGGCACGGTCTTGAACACGAGGAGTAGACATGAGCAGCATTCAAGTTGACGTGGTGAGCGCTGAAGAAAGCATCTTCAGTGGCGAGGCCAAGTTCGTCGCGCTGCCGGGTGAAGCAGGTGAATTGGGCATTTTGCCTGGTCACGTGCCCTTGATTTCACGCATCAAGCCTGGCTCGGTTCGCATCGAGTTGAGCGATGGTCGCGAGGAGTTGGTTTTTGTGGCGGGTGGCATTCTGGAAGTGCAACCTCACAAGGTCACAGTTTTGAGTGATACCGCGATTCGCGGCGCTGACCTCGATGAGGCCAGGGCCAATGAAGCGCGCAAGCAAGCCGAAGAAGCACTGCGCAATGCCAAAGGTGAAGTCGAAGTGGCCGCAGCGCAAGCGGAGCTGGCTGTGATGGCGGCTCAATTGGCTGCATTGCGGCGCTTTCGTGGCAAGTGATAGTTGAGCTGAGCTTTCTTGGCTCACTCATCGGTGAAAGGTCGGCTTTGCCGGCCTTTTTTCATTAGGAGAACCTCAATGCCAGATCAAGCAGAATTGCTCTTGTCGCCCGCCGACGTTGAGCGTCAGTTCTATCGGGCATTGAGCACCGGCGACATCAATCTGTTGATGGCGTGTTGGTCCGATGACGACGAAGTGGCCTGCGTCCCTCCGGGCGGGGTCATGGTTCGTGGCTTATCCGCCATTCGGGAGTTGTTCGCCGACTTGTTCGAGCGCGGCCCCGTGAACTTGACAGCAAAAGACATACACGCCGTGGACAGCGTGATGCATGCTGTGCACACGCTGATCGAAGAGATTGAAGTCGTGGCAGAGGGCCAAAAGGCCATGGCCCAGGTGTTCGCGACCAACGTCTTTCTCAAGACACCACGGGGGTGGCGCCTACAAGTCCACCATGCTTCGCCTGGCCAGGTCATATCCGCCGCCGAGCCCCATGTAGCGGGTGCTGAGCGGGTCTTGCACTGAAGGCGTTGGCGGAGCACACCTTGTTGAGCCCAAGCATCGAACCGCCGAAGTGGTTGCGCGGCGGGCACGCTGAAACCATATGGGCGGCGCGGTGCGCAGCACCAGCCCCTGTGGCTGCGCTTGGTCCACGCTGGCAGCGTGAGCGGTGGACGTCGCCAGATGGTGACTTTGTCGATGTGGACAGCCAATGGGGAATACCTGGTCAGCCGCATGTGGTGATGTTTCATGGGCTGGAAGGCAGTTCCGAGAGTCACTATGCGCGGGCTTGGGCTCATGCGACGTGTGTTCACGGGTGGACTCTGCGGGTGGTACATTTTCGCGGCTGCTCAGGCGAAATCAACCGGGCACCGAGGGCTTACCATTCTGGCGATGCAGCGGAATTAGATTGGATATTGCGTGCTTGTGCGCGCCAAGCCGCTCAGGATCCACTCTGTGCAATTGGCGTGTCCTTGGGTGGCAACGCCTTGGTCAAGTGGTTGGGTACCTTGGCACTCGAACCAAGCGCTCCCTCGCTTGTTGCTGCTGCGGCTATCGCCGCGCCGCTTGACTTGCAAGCTGCAGGTATGGCGATTGAGCAAGGAATGAATCGGTGGTTGTACACGCCCATGTTCCTACGCACCATGCACGAAAAGGCCAGAGCCAAGTGGGCCCAATTCCCCGGCCTGTTTGACTTGGAGCGGGTCAAGCGCGCAAAAACCATACGTGAGTTTGACGATGCATTCACCGCACCGCTGCATGGGTTCAAGGATGTATGGGACTATTGGGCGCGCGCTTCAGGAAAACCGCAGCTGTCCAGCGTCTCCATCCCGACGTGGGTGATCAATGCGCAAAATGACCCGTTTGTCCCGGTCGCCTCGGTGATCGGTGATGTTCGACCGTCGGGAGAGGTACGTGTCTGGCAACCGGCGGCGGGAGGCCATGCGGGTTTTGTGCATCAGGACGCCCAAAGCCCGTGGCGTGGAGGGCTTTGGTATTTGCCGCTGGCCTTGATCGATTGGTTTGACATGGAGGTAAGCAAGCATGGATGACTTGGTGCTTCAGGCCATGGCCAAGTGGCCCAACGTGCCAGACTGTCGGGGCTGGTTGGGCCTAGATACCCGCGGCGATTGGTACATGCGCGACGACGCAACGCAAGCTGCGGGCGCATTTGCGGGCGATCACGCGTGCGCTGTCAGCAAAGGCAGCAAGCTCCAACACCAAGGCTTGATCGAGTTCATTGGGCGCAATTACGCGAGCGATGGAGAGGGCGCCTGGTACTTTCAAAATGGGCCACAGCGTGTGTATGTGGAGCTGGCCCTGGCGCCATGGGTCTTGCGGGTGGACGATGCGGGCCTGTTCACGACACACACCGGGCAACTGGTGAGTGTGAATGCCTTGCTCGAGGACGAGTTCGGGAAGGTTTACGCCAACACGACGCTGGGCTTTGGCTTGGTGCACAGCCAAGACATGTTTCGATTGCTCAAGTGGTTGGAGGCCACATCGCATCCAATCGAAAGCGCGATCGCGCGTGAATTGCCCCAACAGTTTGGCTTCTGCTTGAGTCCCGCACAAGCAGAAAAAAACCGGCACAAGGCCGGTTGATTCAAGCTCAGCAAATCACTTACTGGGCAGGCTTTTGAGGCACAGCGAACGTGGCGCCCGCTTCGTTGGCCATGTAGACCACGGCCCGGCCAATCTCCAGGTCGTTGTACTCGCCGCCACCTTGACCAGCCATCGCGCCCTTGCCTTTGAGTGCCGAGTTCAGCAGTGCCTCATAACCCTGGCTGATGCGAGCACCCCAAGCGGCCTTGTCACCAAACTTGGGCGCACCAACCGCGCCGGTCGCATGGCAGGCTGAGCACTGATTCTTGAACACTTCTGCGCCTTCGCGCAGGGGACGGTTGGCATCGCGGATTTCAACAGAACCGACGCGCTGGAGACGTTGCGCCTGCGCCTTTTCGGGATTTACCGCGCCCGCCGCTGGGCGACTGTCTGACAGCACATAACCGACCATGCCAACAATCACCAAAACTGGCACAACAAAAGCTGCGAGGGAGACCCAAAACAGTTGCTTGGGCGTAGAGATAGGGCCGCTGTGATTTTCGCTCATGACTTCCTCAGGGATGACGCACGAGAACGGGCTCGCGCCGAATCGGAAATTATAGCGTTCGAGCTCGGCCAAATCTGCCGCACATGCCTCGGCTGATAGAATGCGCGGCATCCAGCGGCTGTAGCTCAGTGGATAGAGTATCGGCCTCCGAAGCCGAGGGTCGTGGGTTCGATCCCCGCCAGCCGCGCCAAATCCCAGTTTGTCAAGAGTCGCATTTGCACATTTGATCACAAAAAAAACCAAAC
>JALRFN010000150.1 GCA_023268425.1 Burkholderiaceae bacterium
TGGTCCAGTAGGGAAACGCCCCCATGCCGCTGTGTTCAAAGCCCGCGCCAGCCAGCGTCACTGTGAACAAAAAGCCCACACTGCCCCACAGCCGCACCCGGCCATAGCGGCGCGCATCAAAGCCCCCGTCTTCGCTCAGGCGCTTGACCAAAGCGGCCTCGCTCATGGGCATCATCGCGCCAGTCAGCGTGAACATGGCGATCAGCAAAAGCGTCAATGTCGTGGTCGACCACGAGGCCCACAGCCCCAGTGAAATCAGCGCAGCGCCCGAGGCCGCAATGCGCAACAACCACTCGGTGCGCCCGGTGTGGTCACCCAGCCAGCCCCACAAGTAGGGGGCATACAGCCGCGTCGCCGATTGCAAGCTGACCATCACGCTGATGGTGGCCAGGCTCAGGCCCAGGCTTTGCAGCCACAGCGGCAAGAAGGGGTTGAAAAAGCCGATGTAGGCGAAGTAGGAACCACTCAAGGCCGCATACGGCCACACCGAGGCGCGAAAGCGCGCCCAAGCGGTGGTCGCTACAGCCTCCATGGTGGCGAGCTCAAGCGCGCGCGATGGACGGCGTGCTCACCCGCACATCAGCGCACTGCGCCCGGTGCGCCAGCGCGTGTTCCATGACCACCAAGGCCAACATGGCCTCCAAGATCGGCACCGCACGAATGCCCACACACGGATCGTGACGCCCCTTGGTGATGACCTCGGTGGCCTGACCATCGATGTCGATGCTCTCACGCCCCACCAAAATCGAACTGGTGGGCTTGATCGCCACCGAGACGTCCAGATCTTGTCCGGTGCTGATGCCACCCAAGACCCCGCCGGCGTTGTTGCTGGCAAAGCCTTGTGGCGTCAAGCTGTCGCCGTGCACGCTGCCGGTCTGCGCGGCGCTGGCAAAACCCGCACCGATTTCCACACCTTTCACAGCGTTCACACCCATCATCGCGTAAGCAATGTCGGCGTCCAATTTGTCAAACAAGGGTTGCCCCAGGCCCACCGGCATGTTGCTGGCAACGACGCGCAAACGCGCTCCGCAAGAGTCACCCGCTTTGCGCAACTCGCCCAAATAAGCTTCCAAAGCACTGGTGTCGGCCACAGGGGCGTTCAGGGGGTTGCGCGCCACGTAGTCCCAACTCTCAAAGTCGATGTTCATGGCACCCAACTGCGTCATGCAGGCGCGAAAGCTCATGTCGTGGTGTTGCGCCAGCCACTTCTTGGCCACCGCTCCCGCCGCGACCATGGGCGCAGTCAAACGCGCTGAAGACCGCCCGCCGCCGCGCGGGTCACGCACGCCGTACTTGTGCCAATAGGCATAGTCGGCGTGGCCTGGGCGGAAGGTGCGCAAGATGTCGCCGTAGTCTTTGCTGCGCTGGTCGGTGTTGCGAATCAACAGGGCAATCGGCGTGCCCGTCGTCACCCCCTCGTAAACGCCAGACAAAATTTCTACCTGATCGGCCTCTTGACGTTGGGTCACAAACTTGGAGGTGCCGGGTCGGCGGCGGTCCAAATCGGGCTGGATGTCCTCGGTCGACAGCGCCAAACCCGGTGGGCAACCGTCAATCACACAGCCGATGGCTGGGCCGTGGGACTCACCGAAATTGGTGACCGCAAAAAGATGTCCGAATGTGTTTCCGCTCATGGGGCGAGATTATCCCCGAGTGCGGCGAAGCGAGCACTCAGAGGCTGACGTCGGCTTCGCCGTCTTCGCCCTCAGGCCAATCACGGATGTAAGCCTTGAGCATCTTGTTCTCAAAGTTTTGGCTGTCGACCACGGTTTTGGCCACGTCATAAAAACTGATCACGCCTTGCAGCACACGACCGTCCATGACCGGCATGTAGCGCGCATGGCGCTCCAGCATCATGCGGCGCACTTCGTCCAA
>JALRFN010000277.1 GCA_023268425.1 Burkholderiaceae bacterium
CTTTAACAATTTGAATACGGTCAAGTGTTGCGCCTTTTGGGTCCATATTCGCTGCCAGCAAAAATATTGGGGATTTTCCTTCTGGTGCTTGCGTCAGATCCCCGCCCATGGGTACACCTTTTCTGTAACCTACAGTTGCCAAAGGTCGCGCCGCCCGTGCTCAGGCCAATCACCGCCACCGCCAAGCCACCCGCACCCGCGAACCAGATCGGGTGTCGAGCGCGCAAGCGGTTCAGGACACTGGGCGCTCCCGTCAGAGACATGATCAACAAGCGCGAGAACAGCCCACCCGCCAAACCACACACAATGGCCACCAGCAAGCCCGGGGCCAAGGCAGCCCAGTTCAAGGTGGGCACGCGAATCGAGCCGAAATAGGTGTAGTTGCCAAACACCGACACCGAGACCAAACCGGCGACCACGATGGCCGCAATCATCAAGCCGCTGGCGCGCGCTTCCATCTTGCGCGCCAACTCCTCGATGGCGAACACCACCCCCGCCAGCGGCGCGTTGAAGGCCGCCGCAATACCAGCCGAACCGCCCGCCACCAACAAAGCGTGCTCGTTCAAGGCCGAACCAGGGCGAATCCAGCGTCTGGCGTTGTGCATGATGCCGGCGGCCACCTGCACCGAAGGCCCTTCGCGCCCCAACGACAAACCCGCCAACAAACCCAAGGAAGCCAAAAAGATTTTGGCCATGGTCAAGCGCAGGGACACGAAATGGCGACGGGCCAGCGCGGGCAAGTAGGGATCCAACGCGGTCATCACCTGAGGAATGCCCGAGCCCGCTGCACCGGGCACAAAACTGCGCGTCAGCCAGACGATCAACATGGCCAGCACGGGGATCCAGATCAACACCGCCCATTTCCAGGTGCTGTGCACGTGATTGAAGACCTCAAAACACCACTCGGCCAACAAGGTGAACACCACCACACTCAAGCCTGCGGAGACGGCATAGCTCAAGACAATGGCGCGATCAAACCACGCGCGCGCATCGCGCAACTCGTGTTGCAAGTTCTCGAGGAAGTCGGGTTCTTTGTGGTGCGCGGCCATGGTGGAGCTCGCATTGTGCGGCAAAAGCACGCTGTGGTGCGGCACCTGAGGCCCACCCGCCCGCCAAAGCCCTCCACAGCAGGGCCAGCCGTTGTGCAAGCCCGACACCCACGGCCTTGCCGCCTCAAGCTTGACGCGAGCGCCTTGCCCACAGGGGCGCGTGCCACAAGCGGGAGGCTTGGGGCACAATGGCCGCTTTTGCGATCAATCCCAAAGGACTGCAAGACATGGCATCCGTCAACAAAGTCATCCTCGTCGGCAACTGTGGCCGCGACCCCGAAGTGCGTTACCTTCCCTCCGGCCAAGCCGTGGCCAATGTCAGCGTGGCCACCAGCAGCCGTCGCAAAGACCGCAACACCGGCGAAATGGTGGAAGACACCCAGTGGCACCGCGTCACCTTTTATGACCGCTTGGCCGAAATCGCTGGCGAGTACGTCAAAAAAGGCCGACCGATCTACGTCGAAGGCCGCCTGAAATACGGCAAATACACCGACCAATCCGGCGTCGAACGCAACACCGTGGACATCATCGCCACCGAAATGCAACTCTTGGGTGGCCGCGAAGGCATGGGCGCTCCCAGTGGCGGGGGGGCACCCGCGCGCCCGGCCGCTGCCAGCGCGCCGCCGCCGGTCAAGCCCGCAGCGACTGGCTTTGACGACATGGACGACGACATCCCGTTCTGAGCACTCCAGCCATTTCAATGTCCCAAGCGGCCCGCGCGGCCGCTTTTTTGTGGCCGCTTTTTTTGGTCGCTTTTGTACCTCAACCGCAGCGCATCACCACAAGCTGCTCAGCAACCAGGCGGCCATGCCCCACATCAGCGCGGCCACCAGCACATCCAAGGCGCGCCACAGCCGCGCCGCCTGCAAGCGCCGCCCCAACAACACCGCCAGCGCAGCAAAGGCCACAAACCACAAGCCAGAGCCGGTCAAGGCGCCCGCGCCGAACCACGGCGCGTTGGTCGCGCCCCAAGCCAACGAGGCCGTGCCAATGATCACCGTGGTGTCCAACCAGGCGTGTGGGTTGAGCAAAGAAAAGCCCAAAGCTGCGGCCACCGCTTGGCGCTTGGACAAGGGGGTATGGCTAACTGCATCAGTGCCGGGGGTGGACGCACCGCGGCGCGCGCGCTGCGCCGCTTGCCAGCCGTACATCAGCAAAAACACCACGCCCGCGCCAATCAGGGCACCGTGCATGCGCTCTTGATCGGCCAGCAAGCGCGACAAACCCGCCACACTCAGGCCAATCAGCAAAGCGTCTCCGAGCAAACACACGGCCACCGTCAAGGCGACATGTTGGCGGGTCAAGCCCATGCGCAAGATGTGCACGTTTTGCGGCCCCAAGGCCACAATGGTCGACAGGCTCAACACCAAGCCAGCGGCAAAAGCAGTCAGGGTCACGGTCATAGGCATCCGCGCATGGGAGGGTTCAAGAAGCCGCGATTGTCGGCACGCCCAACCATCAATACAATGGAATTGAATTTATTTATATTCGATTCAAATTTACTGAATGCCAGACATTGACGCCAAACCCCTGGCCGCTTTGATCGCGGTGATTGAACACGGCAGCTTTTCGCAAGCGGCCAAAGCCTTGAAATTGAGCCTCGCCGCCGTGTCCATGCGTGTGCAAGCCCTGGAGTCACAACTCGGCCAGCGCCTGCTGGTGCGGGGCAAGCGCATCAGCCCAACGCCTGCCGGGCAAAAACTGCTTGCATACGCGCGGCAAGTGCAACTCTTGCAAACCGAAGTGCTGCGCGACTTGCAAGGCCCCGATGCCGGGACCCAAGACTGGACCACCCTGCCGGTGGCCATCAACGCCGATTCGCTGTCGAGTTGGTGGTTGCCGGGGCTGGCCTCGACCTTGCACCAACACCGCTTGCTGGTGGATGTCCAAATCGATGACCAAGACCACACGCACGAGGCGCTGCGTCAGGGTCAAGTCGTGGGCTGCGTGACCAGCCACGCCCAAGCCATCACGGGTTGCGTCGCCCAGCACCTGGGCGTGATGCGTTATCGCTGTTTGGCCGCTGCACCGCGCATCGCCGAATGGCGCGGGCGCGACGGCGCCGTGTCGCTGCACCGCATGCTGGCGTCACCCGCCGTGATCTTCAACCGCAAAGACCGCTTGCAAGACGTGTTTTTGCAGACCCATTTCGGTTTGCGCGACGCCGCTTACCCGCGCCACTACCTGCCTGCCGTCGACGCCTTTGAGGCCGCCATCGCATTGGGCTTGGGCTGGGGCATGGTGCCCGAGGTGATGTGGCAAGCGCACCCCGCGTTGGCCGACACCGCCGAGGTCTTCCCCGGCCACCCCATCGACGTGCCTTTGATCTGGCTGCATTGGGCCAAAGAGGCTTGGGCCGCACGCCAATTGAGCCAAGCCATCACGCACGCAGCGGCCAAGGCATTGCGGCCGCCCGCCTAAAATACGCGCCATCATGATTGCCATCAAACAAGAATTGCTGCAAGCGCTGGGTCAAGCCCTGCAACAGATTGCGCCCGACCACAGCCTCAGCCCCACTTTTGAAGCCCCTAAGCAAGCCAGCCACGGTGACTTGGCCTGCACGGCGGCCATGCAATTGGCCAAGCCGCTGCGCCAAAACCCGCGCCAAGTCGGGCAAGCCTTGATCGACGCGCTGCAAGCGCAAAGCGCGGTGCAGCAGTGGGTTGATGGCATGGAGTTGGCTGGCCCCGGCTTCATCAACTTGCGCTTGAAAGCCCAGGCCAAGCAAGCGGTGGTGCGGGAAATCCTCAAAGCCGCCGAGCAGTTTGGCACCCAAGCCCCCTGTGCTGATCGCGTCTTGGTCGAGTTCGTGTCGGCCAACCCCACTGGCCCTTTGCACGTCGGTCACGGCCGTCAGGCCGCGCTGGGCGACGCGATTTGCAACCTGCTGGCCACACAAGGCCTGCATGTGCACCGCGAGTTCTATTACAACGACGCGGGGGTGCAAATCCAAAACTTGGCCACCTCGGTTCAAGCCCGCGCCCATGGGCACAAACCCGGTGACGCCGACTGGCCCACCGACGCCTACAACGGTGATTACATCGCGGACATCGCGGCGGACTTCCTGGCGGGCAAAACCGTCCATGCCGACGACCGCAGTTTCACAGGCAGTGGCGATGTCGCTGACCGTGAGGGCATCCGCGAGTTTGCGGTGGCCTATTTGCGCCACGAACAAGACTTGGATTTGCAAGCCTTCTCGGTGCGCTTTGACCAGTATTACCTTGAGTCCTCGCTGTACAGCGACGGTCGGGTCGAACGCACCGTCGATGCCTTGGTGGCCGCTGGCAAGACCTACGAACAAGACGGCGCCCTGTGGTTGCGCACCACCGACTACGGCGACGACAAAGACCGCGTCATGCGCAAAACCGATGGTGGCTACACCTATTTTGTGCCGGATGTGGCTTACCACGTCACCAAGTGGGAGCGTGGTTTTTCGCGCGTGGTCAACATCCAAGGTTCGGACCACCACGGCACGGTGGCGCGCGTGCGCGCTGGCTTGCAGGCGCTCAACGCGGGCATTCCAGAGGGCTACCCCGACTATGTACTGCACACCATGGTGCGCGTCATGCGCGGTGGTGAAGAGGTCAAAATTTCCAAGCGCGCGGGCAGCTACGTGACGCTGCGCGACTTGATCGAGTGGACCAGCGCCGACGCGGTGCGCTTTTTCCTGCTCAGCCGCAAGCCCGACACCGAATACGTCTTTGACATCGACTTGGCGCTGGCACAAAACAACGACAACCCGGTCTACTACGTGCAGTACGCGCATGCGCGCATCCAATCGGTGCTGCGCAGCTGGGGTGGGGACGTGACCCAGCTGCAACACGCGGATTTGAGTCCGCTGAGCGGCGAGGCCGCACAAAACCTGATGGTCGCACTGGCCAAGTACCCCGAGATGTTGACCCGCGCCGCAGCAGATTTCGCGCCACATGATGTGACTTTTTACCTGCGCGAACTGGCCTCGGCCTACCACAGCTATTACGATGCAGAGCGCATCTTGGTGGACGACGAGGCGATCAAACTGGCCCGTTTGGCCTTGGTGGCGGCCACTGCGCAAACCCTGCGCAATGGCTTGCAGGTTCTGGGCGTCAGTGCCCCCGAGCAAATGTGATCAACCCCTACGCACAAAGGCCTCAACGCATGAGTTTTGCACACCCCCGCCAAAGTGGCGGCACGTTCATGGGGCTGGTGATTGGGCTGGTCCTGGGTCTGGGCGTGGCGCTGGTGGTCGCCGTCTACGTGACCAAAGCTCCAGTGCCGTTTGTGGACCGAGGCATTTTGGGCACCACTGAGCCCGACAGCGCGCAGGGGCAAAAGAGCCCCAACTGGAACCCCAACGCCACCTTCAACCAAAACGCAGCGTCGCCGGCACCCGCGACCACACCTGAGGGCAGCAACGCGACCACACCTGCTGCCAACAGCGACACGCCTGCGGCGACCCCCGCCGACTCTGCAGCGACCGAGCAGCCCACAGCTTCACCCACCGCAGCCAAAAGCGCCGCAGACCCCCTGGGCGATTTGATTCAGCGCCAGGCTCAGAACTCCGAGGCAGACGCCGCCGAAACACCCAAGCCCGTTTTGCCCGCCGTGCGCGAGGCTGGCCCCGTGCGTGAATTGGTGTTTTATGTGCAGGCGGGTGCCTTTGGCGAAATCGGTGACGCTGAGAACCAGCGCGCCAAATTGGCGTTGATGGGCGTCGATGCCCGGGTCAGCAAAGACGTGGTCAATGAGCGCACGATTTATCGTGTGCGCTCGGGCCCGTTTCGCACTCGGGGCGCCGCGTTGAGCACGCGCCAAAAGCTCACCGATCAAAACATCGAGTCGGTGGTGGTGGCCGTACCCAAATAAACGCGGCCGGCGTCGGGAACTCGCACACGCCTAAACTCTCTAACGTTTTCGACTTCTTCAGAGCCTTCCGCCATGCAACGACGCCAATTCAACCAAGCCCTCGTTTTGACCAGCGCGCTGAGCGCGTTGCCGCTGCGCGCTGAAGAATACGAAGCAGGACGCCACTACCGCGCACTGCCCAAGCCCTTGCCCACCAGCGTGCAGGCTGGTCAAGTGGAAGTCTTGGAGTTTTTCGCCTACTCCTGCATCCATTGCTTTCACTTTGAGCAACCCTTGGAAGCTTGGATCGCCAAGCAAAAGCCCAATGTCGTGGTCAAGCGCGTGCCGGTGCTGTTCTCCCCCCAATTCACGCCCATGGCCAAGCTGTACTACACGCTGGAAGCCCTGAACTGGTTGGGGCGTTTGCATGGGCGTGTGTTCAGCGCCATCCATGTCGACAAGCAACGCCTGTTCGACGACCAAGCCATCTTCGATTGGATGAAACAACAGCAAGTCGACATGGCGGCCTTTGACAAGATGTACAAGTCCTTTGGTGTCGCGGGCAAGGTCAAACGCGGTGCGCAGCTGAGCGCGGCTTTTGAGGTGGAAGGCACCCCGGCACTGGGCATCCAAGGGCGCTACACGGTCCCCGGCCAAGGCGACAAGACGCTGGCCATTGCCGACCAACTGATCGCCAAGCTGGGCTGATCGCGCAGCGCGCAGACCCACGTTGGACCGCCCTGCTTGGCCGTGAAGCCGCTGGGCGCAGTGGGCTGGCCGTGGCTCAGGCTACAATGAAATGCAATTTTCGTGCCTTTGCCATGTTGAACCGTTTTGTCTTCTTTTTTGCCAGCCTTGTCGCGGTTTGCCTCGGCTCACTGAGCTGGGCTGCCGACCCCGATCGCGAGCAGCCCACCGAGGTGACTGCAGACGCCTTGCACTATGAGGATAAAAAGCGGCTGAGCGTGTTCACCGGCCATGTGATCTTGACGCGTGGCAGCCTGAAAATCACTGGCGAGCGCCTGGAACTGCAAGAAAACGAAGTCGGCGACCAAACCGGGACGGCCACCGGCCAACTGGCGTACTTCGAACGCACGCGGGCACAAGCGCCCAACGAACTGATCCAGGGCCAAGCCCAGCGCATCGTTTACGACAGCAAATCCAACACCCTCAAGCTGCGCGGCCAAGGCCAATTGCGCCGCATGCGCGACGGCAAACTCAGCGACGAGGTGCGCGGGGAGGCCATCGACTACTTCGATGACACAGGCGTGTTCACCGCGCAAGGGCAGGCCTCCACCCAAGGCAAACCAGGGCGGGTGCACATCATCATCGGCCCCAAACCGCCAGCGCAAGGGCAATAAGCGATGGCTGCATCGCCCACCCCTGACGCCGCTGCTAGCGGCTTGGTCGTCAACCATTTGCAAAAGCGCTATGGGGCCAGACAAGTGGTGCACGACGTCAGTCTGCGCGTGCGCCAAGGCCAAATCGTGGGCCTGCTCGGCCCCAACGGTGCGGGCAAGACCACTTCGTTTTACATGATCGTTGGCTTGGTGCGCGCCGATGGGGGCAGCATCAGCCTGGATGGTCAGCGCATCGAGCGCCAAGCCATGCACCGCCGCGCCCGCATGGGCCTGGGTTACCTCCCGCAGGAAGCCTCCATTTTTCGCAAACTGACGGTCGAACAAAACGTGCGCGCCATTCTGGAGTTGCACACCGACGCCCAAGGCCGTGCGCTGTCTCGGCACGCCATTGACGAACGCTTAGACGCCTTGCTCAATGACCTGCGGGTCGAACACCTGCGCGATGCCCCTGCTCCTGCCCTTTCGGGCGGCGAGCGTCGCCGAGTAGAAATTGCCCGCGCACTGGCCACCGACCCGCGCTTCATTTTGCTCGACGAGCCCTTCGCGGGCATCGACCCCATCGCGGTGATCGAAATCCAACGCATCATTCAGTTTTTGAAGTCGCGGGGCATTGGGGTCTTGATCACCGACCACAACGTGCGCGAGACGCTGGGCATTTGCGATCAGGCCTACATCATCAGCGACGGGCGCGTCTTGGCCCAGGGCACCGCCGCTGAGATCGTTGACAACCCAGACGTGCGCCGGGTTTACCTCGGCGAACACTTCCGCATGTGAGGCGCTGACGATGGCCATGGGCATGAAACCCAGTCTGTCGTTGCGCATGTCGCAGCAACTGACGCTGACGCCACAGCTGCAACAGTCGATTCGCCTGCTGCAGTTGTCGACCCTGGAGATGGACCAGGAGATCGACCAAGCGCTGGAAGACAACCCCTTTTTGGAGCGCGAAGACGAACCCACTGCCGAGGCCGAAGCCTTTGGTCTGGCACAAGCCGACCAAGCCGTCAGTGAAGGCGACCGCATCACCGAACTGAACCAAAGCGCTGAGGCACCCGCAATCAGCAGCAACGCCTCAGTCGACAGCCCCAGCGAGGCCACTTCAACAGAGAGCAGCAGCGAAGACAGCGGCAACGCCGACGACACCTCCTGGGAAGGCGATGGCACCACAGAGGTGGCCACGCAAGACAGCGAGTGGGGCGACGACGCACCAGCCTCACGCAAAAACAACGACGACGACACCGCCAGCGCGATTGACCTGGCCAGCAGCCACATCAGTTTGGTTGACCACTTGAGCGAACAAGCCTTGGGCCTGCGGCTGAGTCCCGTGGTGCGCGAGGCCTT
>JALRFN010000295.1 GCA_023268425.1 Burkholderiaceae bacterium
ATTTGGTTCAAGGTTTGCTCGCGCTCGTCGTTGCCACCACCCAAGCCCGCACCACGCTGTCGACCAACCGCATCGATTTCGTCGATGAAGATGATGCAGGGCGCGTTTTTCTTGGCGTTTTCAAACATGTCGCGCACACGCGCCGCGCCCACACCGACAAACATTTCAACAAAGTCCGAACCCGAGATGCTGAAAAACGGCACCTTGGCTTCGCCGGCAATGCCTTTGGCCAGCAAAGTTTTACCCGTACCCGGCGGCCCCACCAACAGCAAGCCACGCGGGATGCGCCCGCCCAGCTTTTGAAACTTGGACGGGTCTTTCAAGAAGTCGACCACCTCGGTGACTTCTTCTTTCGCCTCATCGCAACCCGCCACATCAGCAAAGGTCACCGTGTTGTTGTTCTCGTCGAGCATGCGCGCTTTGCTCTTGCCAAAGCTGAACGCCCCGCCTTTGCCACCTCCTTGCATCTGACGCATGAAATAGACCCACACCGCGATCAACAACAGCATGGGGCCCCAGCTGACCAGCAGGGTCATCAACAAGGAACCCTCTTCGCGCGGCTTGACGTCGAATTTGACGTCGTTGTTGAGCAAATCACCGACCAAACCACGATCCAGGTAGGTCGCATTGGTGCGCACGCGGCGGTCATCTGAGGTGATGGCGATGATCTCAGTGCCACCCGCGCTCTCGGTGATGGTTGCGCTCTTGATGCGACGGGCTTGCACCTCGTTGATGAACTCGGAGTAAGGGATGTAGCCCGCCCCCACGGTGGCACGCGTTTCAAACTGCTTGAAAATCGTGAACAGCACCATGGCGATCACAATCCAAATCGCGAATTTCGAAAACCACTGGTTTTTCAAATCGAGCTCCCCAACACTTGGTCGATACGGTTCAAAGTAAGAGCCATTTTAGGCTTTTCAAGCACTGCGGCTTTTGCGTTGGCACAAGCCCTTGATCTGGCGATGGCTTCACTCAGCGCGGCTTGAGTCGCCGCCCCACCAAAAAGGTTTCGGACGAGCGGTCGCGGCTGGCTTTGGGCTTGATCGGCTTGACCTCCACAAAGCTTTCCTTGAACAGCTTGACCAATTGGCTGTAGCCACTGCCGTGAAAGAGTTTGACCACCAACGCGCCCTGGGGCGTGAGCCAGTTTTGCGAGAACTCCAAAGCCAGTTCAATCAAGTGTGCGATGCGCGCTGCATCGGCCACCGCGACGCCCGAGAGGTTGGGCGCCATGTCAGAGACCACCAAATCGACCTTGCCACCGCCATGCACCCGCTGCAGAGTATCGGTCAACTGCGCCAACACACTGTCCTCGCGAAAATCGCCTTGGATGAAGTGCACGTCTTCAATCGGCTCCATGGGCAACAAGTCCAGCGCCACCAAACAACCGTTCAAGGCCCCGTGTGCGGCGCCTTCGGGCGCCAAGCGACGCCGCAAGTACTGGCTCCAAGCCCCTGGCGCACTGCCCAAGTCCACCACACATTGACCCGGGCGAATCAGCTTGAGCTCCTCGTCAATCTCTTTGAGCTTGTATGCCGCGCGGGCGCGATAACCCTCGCGCTGGGCGAGTTTGACGTAGGGGTCGTTGATGTGGTCGTTCAACCACGCCTTGTTGACCTTCTTGCTTTTCGTCTTGATTTTCATCGCGGGTGCTCACTTGCTAACCGATAATTGTCCCATGACCGTATTAACACTCCCCACCGCCACCATCAAAGACCTGCGTGCGCAGGCACACCACCTGGACCCGGTGGTCATGATTGGCGCCGACGGCCTGACCGCTGCCGTCTTGAAAGAAATCGAAGCCGCCCTCAACGCCCATGGCCTGATCAAAGTGCGCGCCGCCACCGACGAGCGTGCTGACCGCGTGCAGTGGCTGGCCGACATCGCCGACCAACTCTCGGCCGCACCCGTGCAACACATCGGCAAACTGTTGGTGCTGTGGCGCCCCATGCCCAAGAAAATGCGTGAAGAACGCGAGGACCGCCGTCCTGGCCCCAAGACCATGAAGGTGGTCAAAAACAGCAGCCGCGGCGGCCAGCGCCCCGAAGTCAAGCAAATCCGCGTGCTGGGCAATGAGCGCGTCACCGCTGGCGGCAAGATCAAGCGGGCGCGGGTCTCGCAAAAGAGCAACAAGAAAACCAGCCCGCGCTAAAAGGACTTCAGCGCGCTGACAAACTGAAGCCATGGCCGTGGCGATGGTCATGGCTTTTTTGTTTTGGAGATTCCCACATGCCCGAACTCAACCCTTTGCTCGCGCCTGTTGCGCAACACCCCGATTTTGCGGGCGTGCGCGCCGAGCACATCGCCCCAGCCGTTGCTGAACATTTGAAGCGTGCGCGTGCGGCGCTGGCGCAAGTCACGACACCCGAATTCCCTGCCGAGTGGACCGCCATCGCCAGGGTTTTGGATGTGGCCACCGAACACCTGGGGGTCGCTTGGGGCGTGGTCTCGCACCTCAACGGTGTGGCCGACACGCCCGAGTGGCGTGCGGCCTACAACGCCGCACTGCCGGAGGTCACGGCCTTTTGGACCGAACTGGGCGCCAACGAGGCCTTATTTGCCAAGGTGCAAGCGATTGACCCCAACAGCCTCAACGCCGAGCAAGCGCGCGCGCGCGAACTGGCCTTGCGCAACTTCATCTTGGGCGGCGCCAAGTTGCAAGGCGAAGCCAAAGACCGCTTCGCCGCCATCCAAGAGCGGCAAGCAGAGCTGGCGCAGGCTTTCAGCGAACACGCACTCGACGCCACCGACGCGTTCAGCCTGCAGGTCGAGCGCGAGCGCCTCCAGGGCTTGCCCGAAGACGTCTT
The DNA here is from genome assembly GCA_023268425.1 of Burkholderiaceae bacterium. Classification (GTDB taxonomy): domain Bacteria; phylum Pseudomonadota; class Gammaproteobacteria; order Burkholderiales; family Burkholderiaceae_C; genus RS62. Next base: position 2,808 of record JALRFN010000295.1, read on the forward strand.
GCACAGCACGGCTGCTGACGCCCAAGCCAAAGGGCTGGGTGGCCACCTGCTGAATCTGAAAATGCCTTGCTACCTGCCGGTCATGCAATTTGCCCAAGACCGCGCCTTGCGCGAGACGCTGTACCGCGCCTACGTCACGCGGGCCTCTGATCAAGCCGAGGGCGAGGGTGCAGCCGAGCGTGACAACTCCGCGCTCATGCGCGAAATCTTGGCGCTGCGCCACGAAGAGGCCCAATTGCTGGGCTTCGCGCATTACGCGGCCTTGTCGCTGGCCCCCAAGATGGCACCGGATGCGCAAGCCGTCTTGCAATTGATGCAAGACCTGGCGCAACGCGCCCGCCCCTACGCCGAACGAGACCTTGCCGAGCTGCGCAGCTTTGCCCGAGAGCAGCTGGGCTTGGACGACCCACAGGCGTGGGACTGGCCATTTGTTTCCGAACGCCTCAAGGAGCAGCGCTACGCCTACAGCGAGCAAGAGGTCAAGCGCTACTTCCAAGTGCCACGAGTCTTGGATGGTCTGTTCAAACTGGTGGAGCGTTTGTTTGGTGTGCGCATCGCGGCTGACCAAGCCCCGCTGTGGCACGACAGCGTGCGCTTTTACCGCGTCGAGCGGGCATTACCCGACGGTGGGCTCCAGCTGGTCGGGCAGTTCTACCTCGACCCCGAAGCGCGTGCCGGCAAACGCGGCGGCGCTTGGATGGCCGACGTGCGTGGCCGCTGGTTGCGCCCGGACACGGGTGACTTGCAAACCCCAAGCGCACACATGGTCTGCAACTTCGCCAAGGGCGTGGATGGCAAGCCAGCGCTGCTGACGCACGACGACGTGATCACGCTGTTCCACGAATTCGGTCACGCGCTGCACCACATGCTGACCGAAGTCAATGAGCACGACATCGCGGGCATCTCAGGTGTGGAGTGGGACGCCGTGGAGTTACCCAGCCAATTCATGGAGAACTTCTGCTGGGACTGGGGCGTGCTGCAAGACCTCACGGCACATGTCGACACGGGCGAGCCGCTGCCGCGCGAACTGTTTGACAAGATGCTGGCCGCGCGCCACTTCCAAAGCGGCATGATGATGCTGCGCCAAATCGAGTTTTCGCTGTTTGACTTGCGCTTGCACCTCAGCGGCGACGCCGACGTCATGGGCACGTTGCAGCAAGTGCGCGACGAAATCGCCGTGCTGCCGCAGCCCAGCTACAACCGCATGCCGCACACCTTCAGCCACATTTTTGCGGGCGGCTACGCGGCTGGCTACTACAGCTACAAGTGGGCGGAAATTTTGTCAGCCGACGCCTTTGCGGCATTTGAAGAAACGGCGCAAGCCAGCGGCTCGGTGGTCGACCCCGCGACGGGTCAACGCTTCTGGCGTGAGATCCTGGCCGCTGGGGCCAGCCGCGACGCCATGGACTCGTTCAAGGCGTTTCGCGGCCGCGAGCCTCAGATTGACGCGCTGCTGCGGCACAGCGGCTTGGCAGAAGAACTGGCGGCTTGAACGCCCGAGGGCCGCAAGCCCGGACTGGTCTTGGGCTTGCGGCGACTCGAGTGCGTGAGGCGCTCAGTAGGTCTTGGTTTTCACACCCGATGCCGTGCCAATCAGTGCCACATGGGCGCGCTGCAACGCGAACACGCCCACGGTGACCACCCCAGGCCACTGGTTGACTTGCTGTTCAAAGGCCAATGGGTCTTGGATTTGCAAACCATGCACGTCCAAAATGTGCTGCCCGTTGTCGGTGACCAAGGGCTGGCCATCGACTTCGCGCAAGACCGCGTGCGCGCCCATGGCGTCAAATTGGTGGCTGATGCGCGACGCCGCCATGGGAATCACCTCAACCGGCAGTGGAAACCTGCCCAGCTGCGACACGCACTTGCTTTCATCGACGATGCACACAAAGCGCTTGGCCAATGCCGCGACGATTTTTTCCCGCGTCAACGCCGCGCCACCGCCTTTGACCATGTAGCCTCGGTCATCGATTTCGTCCGCGCCGTCGACGTAAACACCCAAGCTGTCCACGCTGTTGGCGTCGAACACCTCGATGCCCAGGGCCTGCAAACGCTCGGTTGAAGCCACCGAACTGGACACCGCACCGCGAATGCTGTCCTTGATGGTGGCCAAGGCTTCAATGAACTTGTTGACCGTCGAGCCCGTGCCCACGCCGATGATCTCGCCTTCGGGAACGTGTTGCAGCGCCGCTTGGCCGACCAGTGTTTTGAGTTCGTCTTGTGTCATGTTGTCTTGCTCCCAAGGGGTGTGGGCAGTTCTGGGACAATCCCGGGCTGCTGTCAATTTTGCAGGCGCGATTATCCAATGTCTCTGTTGCCCTACCCTTTGCTGCGCGCAGTCCTGTTTCGCATGGACGCCGAGGACGCCCACGACTTCACCCTCAATGCCCTGGCGCGGACTCAGCACACGCCCTTGGCAGTGGCGTACCGCCAAGCGCGTGTCAACGATCCAGTGACGGTGGCGGGTTTGCGCTTCCCCAACCGCGTGGGATTGGCTGCGGGCCTGGACAAAAATGCCCGCTGCATTGACGCGTGGTCGGCCATGGGG
>JALRFN010000339.1 GCA_023268425.1 Burkholderiaceae bacterium
GAATCCGGCAAGACCTGGTACGACCTGACCAGCCAAGCCTTCACTGTGTTCCTGCCAGTCAAGAGTGTGGGCGTGATGGGCGATGGCCGCACCTACGACTACGTGGTGGCCTTGCGCGCCGTGCAGACCAGCGACTTCATGACCGCCGACTGGGCCGAGCTGCCTTACAGCCTGCTCAAGAAGGTCTCGGGGCGCATCATCAACGAAGTCAAGGGCATCAACCGCGTGACCTACGACGTGAGCAGCAAACCCCCTGCGACCATCGAGTGGGAGTGATAGAAATCACTTGAAATCAAGTCTCCTTCGATTTTGATTTCAAATTAAAAACCCGCCAGCGGCGGGTTTTTTCTTGGGTGCGCCAATCGTTCGGCGCTGGGTTGGGCTCAGGCTTGCTGTCCAAAGTCCAGTGGCAAGCCCACGTAGTTTTCGGCGATGGTGCGCAAGCCTGATTCCGAGTGCATCAGGTAGTCCAACTCGGCGTTTTGGAATTTTTCGGCGATGGGGCCATCGTCGGGGAAGCGGTGCATGATTTGCGTGAACCACCAGGAGAATCGTTCCGCGCGCCAGATGCGGGCCAGGGCCAATTCGGAATAGCGGTCGATGCCCGCTTCTGACTTTTCCTCGTAGTACTCGCGGAGGCCATTGAACAGGTATTTGACGTCGGTGGCAGCCAGGTTCAAGCCTTTCGCGCCCGTGGGCGGCACGATGTGGCCCGCGTCGCCAGCCAGGAACATGCGGCCAAAGCGCAGCGGCTCGGTGACGAAGCTGCGCAGCGGTGCGATGCTTTTTTCAAGCGACGGGCCAGTGATCAGGCGTTCATTGGCTTCGTCGTCCAAGCGCAAACGCAGCTCTTGCCAAAAGGCGTCATCGGTCCATTCTTCGATCTTGTCGGTCAGCGGCACTTGCAGGTAATAGCGGCTGCGGGTTTTGCTGCGCTGTGAGCACAGGGCAAAGCCACGGGGGCTGTTCACGTAGATGAGTTCTTCGTGCACCGGCGGCGTGTCTGACAGCAGGCCCAACCAGCCAAAGGGGTAAACCTTTTCAAACTCTTTGATCGCGCTGCGCGGGGCGCTGGCGCGGCAGACACCGTGAAAGCCATCGCATCCGGCGATGAAATCGCAGTCCAAGCGCTGCTCTTGCCCGTCTTTGACGTAGGTGACGTAGGGCGCAGTGGTGTCGAAGTCGTGAACTTGGACGTTGCTGGCCTCGTAAACCGTGGGCAAGCCCGCAGCAGCACGGGCGTCCATGAGGTCTTTGGTCAGTTCGGTCTGGCCATAAACCATGACGTTTTTGCCGCCGGTCAAAGCGTTCATGTTCACGCGGTGGCGTTGGCCACCGAACAACATGTCAAAGCCGCCGTGGATCAGGCCTTCTTTGTGCATGCGCTCGCCGACGCCAGCCTCGTCCATCAAGTCAATCGAGACCTGCTCCAAGACGCCGGCACGGATGCGGCTGAGCACGTAGTCACCGGTTTGGCGCTCTAAGACGACGGCGTCAATGCCGGATTTGGCCAGCAATTGGCCGAGCAGCAAGCCGGAGGGGCCGGCGCCGATGATGGCAACTTGGGTTCGCATGGTGGGGTCTCCTGTTGTTGGGGCGCTTGAGCGCAAAGGTCGCGGCGAAGCTTAGGGCTCGCACCAGGTTTTGAGGGCCACTCTTGGTGAAACTTGCGCGATCATCGCGCGGCTTGTGCGATCATCGCGCAAATCACCCCATTCGGAGCGAGGGCCATGGCGATTGCCAAAGCAGATTTCATTGAAGGCTTGGCCAAGGGCCTGGCCGTTTTAGAGAGCTTCAACACCGAGCGGCAGCGCCTCAATGCCACACAGGCGGCGCAGCGCGCCGGCATCACACGCGCCGCTGCCCGACGGCACCTGCTGACGCTGGCGCACCTGGGGTACTTGGAAACCGACGGCAGCCACTATTGGTTGTCGCCCATGGTGCTGCGTTTTTCCGGCAGTTACCTGGCCAGTGCGCGTTTGCCCAAAACCGTGCAGCCGGTGTTGAATCGTTTGGCCTCGGTGTGCCCAGATGCGTTTTCGGTGGCGGTGTTGGACGACGATGCCGTGGTCATCGTGGCGCGCAGCGTGTCCTTGGCCGCTCGCACTGGCGCTGAGGGTGAGTTGAACGCGGTGCTGAGCGCCTTGCCCAGTCAAATGCCCGTGCGCCTGTTGGCCCACGGCTTGCACCTGGGGGCGCGCTTGCCGGCGCACGCGACCTCGACGGGGCGGGTGCTGCTGGCGGCGAAGTCCGATGCGGATTTGGCCGACTGGCTGGACCAACACAGCTTGCCGCGCTTGACTGGGCGAACCGAAACCGACCGCCAGCGCTTGTGGGCAGAGTTGGAGCAGGTCAGGGCACAAGACCATGCCGTGGCCAGCGAGACCCATGAACTGGGGGTGCACGCCGTGGCGGTGCCGCTGCGCGACACCACGGGCAAGACCGTGGCGGCTTTGAACGCCGTGCTCAGTGCCGAGCGGCTCAAGCGCGGGGCCGTTGCGCGCGAAATTTTGCCCGCGCTGCAAGAGGCCGCGCGCGAGTTGCGCGCCGCCCTTTGAGGCGTCACGTCTTCAGGTCGATCAGTCTTTCAAGACCCGGCCGTTTTGGTCGCTCACGCGGGTGTGGATGGCAATGCCATCGCGCACGCTCATGGAGACCGTGCAAAACTCTTCAAATTGCGCCAACACGCGCTCCAGGTGTTCCAAGTCTTCACCCGCCGTCCCCAGTTGCAGGTGCACGTCGATGCCTTGAATGCGCAGGCGATTGGCTTCGTTTCGGCCCACGGTGGCGGTGGCCGTGGCGCTCAGTCGTCCTGGGTCTTGTTTGAATTTTTGCAGTGCAAAAGTCAGGCTGGCACTCAAGCAGTTGGCCACGGCGGTCAGCAACAGGTGCTGAGGGCCGGGCCCCACACCCGCACCCAGCGGTTCGGGTTCGTCGGTGACCAGACCGGCCAGGTCAGGGCCGTAGTCGACAACAAAACGGTAACCAGAGATGCGGGTGATGGTGACGCTGACGGGGTGACTCATGGGGGATAGCTCCTGTTGGATGGTCGCGGCCACCTGGGCCACAATCGAACGCGATGGCGAGAAGCCGAATCGCAGCTCGATGCTGACACATTCGGCCACCTCGGCACATGACTTGGCTCAACTGAGCACAGCCTTCTTGACCTGACCACCGATGCGAAAAGGAAGCCCTGATGTACTTGCCCAAAGCGTTTGACTACCCGCAGCACGCCCGCACCGTCATGCGCGCACACCCCTTTGCCAGCTTGGTGTCCAATGGGGCGGACGGCTTCCCGCAAGCCTCGGGTTTGCCGTTGCATTTGCAAGCCATGGACGACGGCAACGACATCTTGTGGGGCCATCTGGCTCTGGGCAACCCACAGTGCAAGCGCCTGCGCGAGCACCCCCAAGCCCTGGCGATTTTCCACGGCCCCAGTGCCTACTTGTCGCCCAGCACTTACCCCGACCTGGAACGCGTGCCCACTTGGTGCTACGTGATGGTGCAGGCCAAGGTGCGTGTGGCCATGGTTGACGAAGAGCAGGCCAAAGACGCCTTGCTCAAACGCATCATTGGTGATCACGAGCCCGCGTATGCGGCGCAGTGGCGCGGCCTCAGCGAAGCCTACACCAGTGGCATGTTGAAGCGCATTCAGGCCTTTGCTTTGCACATCGAGTCGGTGCAGTGCGCGTTGAAGCTCAACCAACACCGCCCTGAGTCGCACGCAGCGATGGCCGAACAGTGGTCGCAAGGGGACACCCAGGCGCAGGCGCTGGTGGCTTGGATGAAAACCCTGGAGATGGTGGCGTGACCGACGACGAAGCCATGGGCCACGCCTTGGCCGCAGCCAAGGTCGCGGGTGAGTCGGGCGAGGTGCCCATTGGCGCCGTGGTCTTGCGCGAGGGCCAAATCGTGGGCGTGGGCCACAACCAGCCCATCAACCAACGCGACCCCAGCGCCCACGCCGAGGTCCAAGCCCTGCGCGAAGCCGCCAAAACCTTGGGCAATTACCGACTCGACGGTTGCACATTGGTGGTCACCGTCGAGCCTTGCACCATGTGTGCAGGCGCCGCGCTCAACGCGCGCGTGTCTCGCTTGGTTTATGGCACCGCAGAGCCGAAAACGGGTGCTGCGGGCTCGGTGCACAACGTCTTTGCCCACGCGCAAATCAACCACCAAACCGAGGTGTTGGGTGGTGTGCGCGCAGACGAGTGTGCACAGGCGCTGCAAAGCTTTTTCAAACAACGCCGCCAAGCTCAGCGTGACCGCCAATGGCCGCTGCGCGATGACGCTTTGCGCAATCCCGAGGAAGCGTTTGCGGGCTTGCCCGCTTGGCCGTATGAGGCCCACTATGTGAATGACTTGCCCAGCCTGGCGGGCTGGCGCATGGCCTACGTCGACGAGGGCCCCAAAGACGCCGCACAAACCTGGGTGCTGCTGCATGGCAACCCGACATGGGGATATGTGTGGCGCCACTGGATTGCCCACCTTCGCGCACAAGGCCACCGGGTCTTGGCCCCAGACTTGATTGGCTTTGGGCGCAGCGACAAGCCCAAAAAAATGGCCGCGCACGGTTTTGACTTTCACCGCCAAGTGCTGTTGGAGTGGGTGGAGCGTCTGGATTTGCAACACGTCCGATTGGTCGTACAAGACTGGGGTGGCTTGCTGGGTTTGACCTTGCCCATGGCCGCGCCCCAGCGTTATCGCGGCCTCTTGGCCATGAACACGTTCTTGGCCACCGGCGAGCACCCGCTGTCCGATGGCTTTGTGGCCTGGCGGCAGTTTTGCCGCGACAAGCCGCAATTCAGCGTCAGCGGGCTGATGGCGCGGGCCTGCCCACATTTGACGCCGCAAGAGTGTGCGGCTTACGACATCCCGTTCCCCGACAGTGGCCACCGCGCGGCTTTGCGGCGTTTTCCGGAGATGGTGGCGCCGTCGTGGGACTCGGAGGGCGCGGCCACGGCTCGCGAGGCCGCGGCGTTTTGGCGCGAGGCCTGGCAGGGCCAAACCGCAGTGGTGATTGGCCAAGCCGACCCGGTGTTGGCCTCAGTCATGCCTGACTTGGCCGCTGGCATGGCGGGGGGTGCCCAGCCTTTGGTGCTGTCCGAAGCGGGGCATTTCACGCAGGAGTGGTTGCATCCTCGCTCACCGCACCTTGACGCGATCCAGGCTGTGGTTTCACGTTTGTCTTGATGGGGTTTCGCTGGCGCGAGGCCGTGAATTGCAGGTCCGAAAACGGCGAGCTTTTTTCACTCGGCTTGCTACAGTGCAGCCATGACCGACCTCGACGCCTCGCGCTACGCCGCATTCAAAGCCAAAGATGCGCGCTTTGATGGGCATTTCTTTGTGGGCGTGGCGTCAACCGGGATTTACTGCCGACCCATTTGTCGCGCCAAGCTGCCACTGTTTAAAAACTGCCGTTTTTTTGCCAGCGCAGCGGGCGCCGAGCAGGCGGGTTTCAGGCCTTGCTTGCAATGCCGGCCCGAGTTGGCGCCGGGCCAGGCTCCAGTGGACGTGGCGAGTTCCTTGGCGGTACGCGCCGCAAGCTTGATGCAGGCTGAGTGCAGCCAAATGCAGGGCGTGTCCGAGCTGGCTGCGCGCCTGGGGTGCAGCGACCGCCATTTGCGGCGGGTGTTTGCCCAGGCGTTTCAGGTCACGCCTGTGCAGTACCTGCAAACGTGTCGCTTGTTGTTGGCCAAACGGCTGTTGACCGAGACACGCTTGGCGGTGGTCGATGTGGCGATGGCGGCGGGTTTTGGCAGCTTGCGCCGTTTCAACACCTTGTTTCAGCAGCGCTATCGGCTCGCCCCCACGGCGTTGCGGCGCCAGACTCAGGTCGTGGCGCCAGAGGCAGAGGCGATCGTTTTGACCTTGGCCTATCGACCGCCATACGCTTGGGATGCGTTGTTGGCGTTTTTGGCTGCGCGGGCCATTCCCAGTGTGGAACGGGTGAGCGATGGCGCTTATGAGCGCACGGTGCGCATCCGGCGTGGCGAGCACGTGTGGGTGGGGTGGATGCAGGTCAGCCACTGGCCGCAACGCGGTGCCTTGCGCGTGCGCTTGAGTATGGGCTTGCTGCCGGTCTTGGGCGCCGTCTTGGCCAGGGTCCGTCACCTGTTCGACCTGGACGCCGACCCGCAACGCATTCACCAAGGCCTGGGCAGCATGAGTGCCATTCACGCCGACTGGCCGATTTTGGGCCTGCGTTTGCCCGGTTGTTTTGATGCCTTTGAGATGGCGGTGCGTGCGGTCTTGGGCCAGCAAGTGAGCGTGAAAGCCGCGCGCACCTTGGCGCAGCGCATGGTGCAGGCGTGGGGCGCGGCCGTGGACACGGGTTTGTCAGGGCTCAGTCACGCCTTCCCAGTGCCCGAAACCCTGTTGGCCTTGCCGGGAGACTTGGCCGATCACCTCGGCCCCCTGGGCATCACGGCGGCGCGTGCCCGCAGCATCCAGGCACTCGCGCAGGGCATGGTGGCTGGCTCATGGCTGAGCGAGCGCAGTCGCCCGCCCGAAGAAGAAATGGCCGTGCTCATGCAGGTGCCGGGCATTGGCGAATGGACGGCCAACTGCTTGGCCATGCGGGTCATGGCCTGGCCCGACGCGTTTTTGCCCACCGACGTTGGGGTGAAAAAAGCGTTGGCGCCACGCTCACCCAAAGACATCGCGGCCCTGGCCCAAGCCTGGCGGCCCTGGCGCAGCTACGCCACCATCAACCTGTGGCAGTCCCTGTCGGACCGGGCCACACCTTGAGGACCCCAAATGCTCTACGCCTGTCACCATGACTCTCCACTGGGGCCCTTGTATCTGGTCAGCGACGCCAGCCACTTGCGTGGGGTGTGGATGGCCGGACAAAAGTACTTCGCGCAGGGCTTCAGCGTCGCGCCAGAACTTGGCCAATTGCCTGTGTTGGCGCAGGCCCGGGCTTGGCTGGACGCCTACTTTGCCGGCCAACGGCCCCGTGTAGCCGACTTGCCTCTGGCGCCGCAGGGCAGCGCGTTTAGGCAAGCGGTTTGGGCTTTGTTGCGTGAGATTCCCTATGGCGAGACGACGACTTATGGCGAGTTGGCCCAAGTTTTGGCTGATCAAACGGGGCAGGCGCGCATGTCGGCCCAAGCGGTCGGCGGTGCAGTGGGGCACAACCCGCTGTCCATCATCGTGCCCTGTCACCGCGTCTTGGGGCGCGACGGCAGCTTGACGGGCTACGCCGGGGGATTGGACAAAAAAATCAAACTCTTGTGCCTGGAAGGGGTAGACCCCGCGTGCTGGCGCGTGCCCACGCGCGGCACGGCCTTGTGAAGCCCAGGGACAAGGCCGCGATAGACCGAGGGCGCGGGCGCCACAGCCTTCGTTGGGTGAGGGCGGCTGGAGTCGGCTGTGTCACACTGCGCGCATGAGCCATATTTACGTCATTTCACCCAGCAGCGCGGTGCGCGTGCAAGCCCCCGTCAAACGCGCCACCAAGCGCTTGCAGGCCCTGGGTCACCAGGTCGAATTAGACGAAGCGGTGTTCGCCCGCGACACCCGCTTTGCCGGAGACGATGCCACGCGACTGGCCGCCATCCAACGCGCTGCAGCCAGTGGCGCTGACGCGGTGATGATCACTCGGGGGGGCTACGGACTGAATCGCTTGTTGCCGGCCTTGCCCTACAAGGCCATCGCCAAGTCGGTGGCCAAAGGCACGGCCTGGATGGGCTTCAGCGACTTCACCGCCTTGTCTTTGGGCTTGATGGCCAAGACTGGCGCAGCGTCGTGGTCGGCCCCAGCTTTGATCGAAGACTTCGGTCAGGAAAGCGAGCCCGACGAGATCACCACGGCCTGTTGGGACGACGTGCTTTCGGGCTTTGGCGAAGGCACGGGTTGGCGCATCGGCAAAGACGACCCCAGTGAATTCATCGTTCAGGACGCGCCGATTTGGGGCGGTAATTTGGCGGTTTTGGCGTCTTTGGTCGGTACGCCTTATTTGCCCGCAGTCAGCAAAGGCATCTTGTTTTTGGAAGATGTGGGTGAGCAGCCTTACCGCGTCGAGCGGCTGCTGACGCAGTTGTGGCACAGCGGCGTGTTGGCCGAGCAAAAGGCCATTGTGTTGGGCAGCTTTTCGGGGCAGAGCAAGACCGTTCAGGACAAGGGCTTTGACATGAAGGCCGTGGTCGCCTGGCTGCGCGCCCGCACCAAAGCCAAGGTGTTGACGGGCTTGCCCTATGGCCATGTGCGCACCAAGGTCACGCTGCCCGTGGGCTTGCGTGTGGACTTGGCCGTTCAAGGGCGGGAGGCCTTGATGATGTGGTCACACCACCATTGAGGCGACGACAACTAAAAAAACAAGGGGGGAGCGCATGGCATGGTTGAGCATGAAGCGCATATACGAGATTTTGGAGCGTCGGCGTGCGCGCGACGCCTGGGCGTATTGGATCAACATGAGTCTGATCATGTTGGTGGTCGCCAACATCTTGGCGGTGATCGTCGAGTCCGAGCACGCGGTTTATGTGGACTACTCGCCTTGGTTTGACAGCTTTGAGTTTTTCTCGGTGGGCGTGTTTTTGGTCGAGTACATCTTGCGGGTGTGGACCGCGCCCTTGAACCGCGACTTGGGCAGCACGCCCATGCGGCGGCGTGTGCGCTATGTCTTCAGCATTTATGGCCTGATTGATTTGGTCGCCATCTTGCCCAGCTTGCTGGCTTATTTCCTGCCGAGCATGGACTTGCGCTTTTTGCGCGCCATCCGTTTGGCGCGCATCCTGAAGTTCACCCATTACTCGCACGCGTTCCAAGACCTCTGGCACGCGGTCTATGAAGAGCGTCGCGCGTTTGTGGCCTCGCTGTACGTGCTGGGCGTGGCGATTGTGCTGTCTTCCACCATGATGTATCTGGTCGAGCACCAAGCCCAGCCCGAGCACTTTGCCTCGATTCCCCGTGCCATGTGGTGGAGCGTCATCACCTTGACCACCGTGGGTTATGGCGACGTGTCGCCGGTGACCGCGATGGGGCAATTTCTGGGCGCCATCGTGGCTTTGATGGGGGTGTGTACGGTCGCATTGATCACCGGCATCTTGGCCTCGTCATTCGCGGTGCAGATGGAGCGGCGCAAGCGCGAGTTTGACGAGCAATTCAAACTCGCCATGGCCGACGGCGTGCTCAGCGACGACGAAATCGAGGTGCTGCTCGACCTGAAACGCCATTTGGGTGTGACCAACGACGAGTTCGAACGCCTGCGCGCGCGCGTGACGCAGCGCAAACAACGACAGCGCGAAGCTGCCCAAGCGATCCCCCCTGCGCACCAGTAAACACGCCCGGCCCCTCGGTGTGAGGTGAAGGAGTCCCGCGCTGGTGCAAGCGGCTTGGCTCAGGCTTCGGCTTGGGCGCTCAGCGTTTCGATGGTTTCGCTGGCCTCCAGCCAGGCCATTTCAGCCGCTTCCACGTCGTCGTCCAATTGCTTCAAGCGGCGACCGATGTCGGCGATCTCTGCCGGTGTGGGCGAGGCCATCAACTGCGCGTTGAGTCGCTCGCGCTCGGCCTCGGCTTCGGCGATGGTCTTCTCGGCAGCCGCCAAGGCCTTTTGGTGCGGCTTGAGCACGGCGGCCAGGGCTTGGCGTTTGGCTGCTTGATCGCGGCGGGCTTGGGCTTGGTTGACGCGCGGTGCTTCGGCTTGAGCGACGGGCTGGCTGGCTGCGACGCCCGCAGCGGCCGCTTCGCGCTTGGCTTTGGCCACGTCGAGCAGGTAGCGCTGGTAGTCGTCCAAGTCGCCCTCGAAGGGTTTGACCTGGCCGTCACCGACCAACCAAAAATCGTCGCAGACGCTGCGCAGCAAGGCGCGGTCGTGGCTGACCAGCATCACCGTGCCCTCAAACTCGTTGAGCGCCATGGCCAGCGCCTCGCGGGTGGTCAGGTCCAAGTGGTTG
>JALRFN010000349.1 GCA_023268425.1 Burkholderiaceae bacterium
CACGGGCGTGGCCAACGCGTTCTCGCGTGAGCTGGTGCAAATGGCCGGCAACAACCTGGCTTTGCTGCTGGCGGCGGGGGCGCTGACCAGCTTCATTTTGGGCATGGGCATGACCGCATCGGCGTGCTACATCTTTTTGGCCATCGTGCTGGCCCCTGCGTTGATCAAAGTGGGCATCGACCCCATCGCCGCGCACCTGTACATCTTTTACTGGGGCATTGTTTCCTTCATCACCCCGCCTGTGGCCTTGGCCGCGATTGCGGCCGCTGCGATTGCCAAGGCACGGGCCATGGAGGTGGGGTTCATGTCCCTGCGCATCGGTGCCTTGCTGCTGTTGCTGCCCGTTTTGTTTGTGCTGCAACCGGCGTTGATCATGAAGGGCGAGCCCATGGTGATCGTACAAGCGGTCATCACCGCCAGCATTGCAGTGGTCTGCTTGGCAGCAGCGTTCGAGGCTTACCTCTGGCGCGTCGGCCACTTGCGAGGGGTGCCCCGCCTCCTGGTGGGTCTGGGCGGCTTGTTGTTGTTTGTGCCCGAGCTCAGCACCGACTTGGGTGGGCTGGCTGCGGCCGCCTTGGGTGTGACGCTGGCTTGGACACAGCGCAAGCGTGCGGCTGTGGTTTGAGTGCCGTCACGCTGAACCAGCCCTCATTCAACCTCAATCCGGCAGTTGATCGCTCAATTTCCGCTGATCAAGCCCATGAATACAGGCCTGTCTAACCACGACGCGGCTCACCCGGTGGGTGATGTCGCTATGCACCCCTTTGAGCAGCCCTGGGGTGCATCCAAGCGCCGGATTTAGCTTCAAAGCGTGACACCGAGCTCAGCGGCCCCGCGCCGCAACAGCGCAGCCAACAACTCTGCCGCGTCTTGCTGTGCGCTGGGTGATGCAATCAAGTCTTGCCGCAGCTCCAACAAGACATGCGGCGCTTTGCGCGCCAAGGCGTGGACGCGCGCCGTATACGAGACCCCACTGTTGGCGTCGTAGGGCTGGTTGACCCGCGTGTCCCACGGCGTGAGCACCGCCGCGTGGCGCCACATCGCCTCGGCCAGCCGCGTGTCTCGGTCGGCCAGCAAACCCAACTGAACTTGGCGTGCCTGCCCGCCCATGACTGGCGTGAAGGAGTGCACTGCCACGACCACTGGGGCCACACGCTGGTCGAGCAAGGCGCTGATCGCAGCGTGGAAGGGTTGATGAATGCTGCTCAAACGGGCCGCGCGCTCAGCGGCGCTCAACTGCTGGTTGCCAGGGATCACCACGCCATCGCTGGTGCGCACAAAGGCATCGGCGGCGTCGGGAAAACGGTTGCAGTCCACCAGCAAGCGTGAATAGTTGCAGGCCACCAAGGGCGCATCAAGCTCAGCGCTCAGGGTCTGCGCCACGCCCAAGGCACCGATGTCCCAGGCGATGTGTTGACGCAGGTCTGTACCAGAGAGACCGAGCCCTTGCTCGGCCTCAGGGATGGCGGCGCTGGCGTGTTCACACACCAGCACCACGGGTGAACGCCCTTCAGGGCAACTCACCACATAGGGCACCGGAAAGCGCCCGCCGCTCACGCGTGGGCCTGCCGTCCTTGGGAGGCCCAAAACGCAGGCGCGCGCTCGCGCAATCGGGTCAAACGCAACATCATTTCGTTTTTGGGTGCCGCCATGCCCAATCCCTGGGCCTGTTCGTGCACAAAGCCATTGAGCGCGTCGATCTCGGTGAGCCGATCAGCCAAGACGTCTTGCAGCATGGAGGGCTTGTGGTAGCGGTGGTGTTCCATGCCCATGTCCACCAGGCCGTGGATGGCGGCCACGTCGATTTGCGCGCCCGCGGCTTGAGCGACAGCAGCCACTTCGTCCACCAGTTCGTGCGCCAAGGCGCGACCGTCCGGCCAATCGGCCATCAAACCGGGGCCGCCCTGAGTCAGCGCGCACAAGGCATTCATGGCACAGTTGAAGACCGCCTTTTGCCAGATGTTGTTTTGTATGCCCATCACATGCTGCGCATCAATGCCCGCCTCGCGCAAATCGGCCGCCACTTGTGCGCTGAGCGCTTCATCACGTGCCTGCAAGGGGCCCAGCCAAGTGGTGCTCTTGCCGTGCGACGCCACGTCACCTGGGGCGCGCAAGTCGGCGGGCAACATGGTCACGCCGTGCACCACGCGCGCGTCGTCGCCCAGCCACTGGCGCAAGCGCGCGCCGTTGCCCAAGCCGTTTTGCAGGGTGATCCAAACCGCATCCGCAGGCATTTGCGTGGCAATAGCGCGCACTGCTGGTTCGCTTTGCGGCGTCTTGGTCAACAGCAGCACATGGCGCGCAGGCTGCGCTTGTTCCGGTGTTCCGGCTTGGACAGGGGCCAACAAATCGCCCTCGTCTAGACCCAGTCGCAGACCACCTTGGGCCGCAATCGCTTGCGCCGTCGCTGGCGAGCGGTTGATCAGTTGCACCCGTTTACCGGCCAGGGCGAGGCGGCCACCGATGATGGAGCCCACAGCCCCAGCGCCCAAAATCAAATAATCATTCATGGCGCGATTGTGACGCAGCGACGCGGATTTCGACGTCACCCAACACTATGATGTGTCCAAGCAACTGAGCCCCCAAGGAGACTTGCCATGAGCCGAAGCTTTGATGTCACCCTGCCCCCTGCCCCAAGCGGCATGTCCGATGCCGAATGGTCTGCGCGCCAACAACTGGCGCTGGCTTACCGCTTGGTTGATCACCACGGCTGGACGGCGCAGGTCTACAACCACATCACCTTGCGCATCCCGGGCACCGAGCACCTGCTGATCAACCCTTTTGGCATGCGCTACGACGAGATGCGCGCCAGCGATTTGATCAAGATTGACCTCGACGGCAAGGCCTTGAGTGACAGCGATTGGCCGGTCAACCAGGCCGGCTACGTCATCCACTCGACCATCCACCGCGCACGCCCTGACTTGCACTGTGTCTTGCACACCCACGAGGCGCACTCGCAGTCGCTGGCGGCCACCGACGCCCCTGTCGTTCCGGTCACGCAAGAGGGTTGCCAGTTTCACGAGCGCGTGGGTTACCACGCGTTTGAAGGCATCGTGCTGGACGGCAGCGAAGGCCCGCGCATTGTGCAAGCCCTGGGCAAAACCCACCACACACTGCTGTTGCGCCACCATGGCTTGATCACGGCCGGGCCAGATGCCATTTGGGCTTTTGTGCGCCATGCGGCCTTCATCCGCAACGCCCAAGTGCAGGTCGCGGCCATGGCGACCGGGCGCATGCAGCCCATCTCGGTCGAGGCCATGGAGCGCACCCGCGAGCAATTTGAAGCCGGCAGTGCGCAGGCCAACGCCAAGCAACGCCACCCCGAGTGGCCGGCGTGGATGCGCCTGATCGACGCCAAAGACCCGAGCTGGAAGACCTGAAGTCCGCGCCTCAAGCGGTGGCGTTGCTCGCCGCTTGATCCGCAGCGGGGCTGGCCTGAGCGGCCGTTTTTTCGGCTTTTTCGAAGCGGCGGCGCACAAACATGCCCACCAGCATCGCGGGCACAAACCACAAAGCTTCCGCGTTGCCAAAGCCCAACGACGCGATCGCAGGCCCCGGGCAATAGCCGACCAGCCCCCAGCCCACGCCGAAGATCGCCGCACCGGTGATCAAGCGACTGTCCAAGTCGCTGCGGGTGGGCAATGCAAAGCTCACGTCAAACACAGGGCGCTGGCGACGCAAAATGGCGCGAAAACCCACAAAGCTAACGCCCACCGCGCTGCCCAAGACCAGCATCAAGCTGGGGTCCCATTGACCCGCGACATCTAAAAATGCCAGCACCTTGAGCGGGTTGGTCATGCCAGCCACAGCCAAGCCCAGGCCAAACACCACGCCCACCAACAAAGCGACCACGTTGCGTTGCACGGCAAATGATTTCGGATTCACAACACGACTCCCAACATGTGGCGCACGACGTATACCGTCAACAAGCCCGTGGCCAAAAAGGTCAAAGTCGCCGCGATGGAGCGTTTGGACAAGCGTGCCATGCCACACACGCCGTGGCCACTGGTGCAGCCTGCGCCATAGCGGGTGCTGATGCCGACCACCAGACCGGCCACGATCAGGAGGGGAAAGTCGGCATCAATGATCATGGGAGGCAGGGTGCCCACCAGCGCCCAGGCGATG
>JALRFN010000273.1 GCA_023268425.1 Burkholderiaceae bacterium
AAAGCATGTGGCAGGCCGACACCGGCCACAAGTACGGTGTGCGGGTGGACACGGGCGTGTTCGAGGGTGGCGAGATTCCGATGTACTACGACTCGATGATCGCCAAGCTCATCGTGCACGGCAAAGACCGCAACGACGCCATTGCCAAGATGCGCGAAGCCCTGAATGGCTTTGTGATCCGCGGCATCAGCAGCAACATCCCCTTCCAGGCGGCCTTGTTGGCACACCCCAAATTCGTTTCGGGTGACTTCAACACGGGCTTCATTGCCGAGCATTACGCCGACGGGTTCCGTGCTGAAGACGTGCCGCATGACGACCCGGACTTCTTGATCGCGTTGGCGGCTTTCGTGCGTCGCAAGTCGCGCGAGCGCACTGCAGGCATCAGCGGGCAGCTTCCGGGCTACGGTGTGAAGATCGGCCAAGACTACACGGTCATCACACTAGACGCGCAAGGGCAACACCGCTACACCCCTGTGCACGTGGACGAGTTCGCGGGTGAGGTGGGCTACGCCAAGGTGCAAGTGGGCGACAAGGCCTACAAGCTCACCACCCACTCGCGCATCAGCGAGGTCAAGATCGTTGGCGAGTGCAATGGTAAGGGCTTCACAGCGCAGATCGAGCGCGGCACTGCCAAAAACCCGTTGGGTCTGACCGTGCAGCACAACGGCACCAAGATCGAAGCCATGGTGGTCTCGCCGCGCATGGCTGAGCTGCACCGCTTGATGCCCTTCAAAGCACCGCCGGATATGAGCAAGTACGTCTTGTCACCCATGCCTGGTCTGCTGGTCGATGTGGCCGTCGAGGTTGGCCAAAAGGTTCAGGCCGGCGAGCGCGTCGCGGTGATTGAAGCCATGAAGATGGAAAACGTCTTGTTCGCTGCCGCCGACGGCGTGGTGTCCAAGGTCGTCGCGGCCAAGGGTGACAACCTAGTCGTCGATCAGCCCATCGTCGAGTTTGAATAAGGAGCGGTCATGAGCGAGCGTCCATTCAAGGTGCTGGGCATCCAGCAAATCGCCATTGGCGGCCCGGACAAAAAGCGCATGCAGGCGCTGTGGGTTGACATGTTGGGTTTGCAAGTCACGGGCACCTTTGTCAGCGAGCGGGAGAACGTGGACGAAGACATTTGCGCCATGGGCTCTGGCCCATTCAAAGTCGAAGTCGACCTGATGCAGCCTCTTGACCCCGAAAAAAAGCCGGCGGTACACACCACGCCTTTGAACCACGTGGGCTTGTGGATTGACGATTTGGCCACCGCTGTCGAGTGGCTGACGGCTCAGGGCGTGCGCTTTGCGCCAGGCGGCATCCGCAAGGGTGCCGCCGGTTACGACATTTGCTTCTTGCACCCCAAGGCCAATGATGAGTTTCCGATCGCGGGTGAGGGCGTGTTGATCGAGTTGGTGCAGGCGCCGCCAGAGGTCATTGCAGCATTATCGCGAGGCGCTTGATTTTTGGCGCTTTTAGCTTTTCGCCAGACGGGTTTCGGTCCAAATGTTGAGGTAGTTGGCGCCAAAGATCACCGCGGCGCCGACAAAAATCCAGACGTCTAAGGCCTCGCCGTAGAGCCACATGCCGAGCATCGCGATGGTGGGCAGGCGCACGAAGTCGATCGGCACCACCACGGTGGCCGGGGCGATGGCCAGCGCACTGGTCAGGCAAAAATGGGCCAGCAAGCCTGCACAGCCAATCACCAACAGCCACGGCAGGGTGGTGGCATTGGGCGCGGCCATCTGTCCGTCCCAGAGGCTGCAAAGCAGCCCAAACGCCGCTTGCATCAGCGTCAGCCAAAACATGATGCAAGCCACCGAGGCCAGGCGCGTGAGCCGCCGCGTGAACACCGCCGAGAGCGCAAAGAAAACCGCACAGGCCGTTGCCGCCAAGATACCCGCGTTGATGCTCTCGGGCGTGGGCCGTGCCACCAGCAAAATGCCCGCAAATCCGAGCAAGACCGACAGCACGCGCACACGCGTGAGGCGCTCGCCCAAGACCAGGGGCGACAACATGACCACCCAAATGGGGGACGTGAATTCCAAGGCGGCGACCTGCGCCAAGGGGATCACGCCGACGGCAAAAAACCACAGGTTTTGCCCCGCGAAATGCGCCATGTTGCGCACGGCATGTAGGCCCAACGCCTGGGTTTTCACCTCAGACCATCGCCGTGTCACGGTCAACACCGTCCACAAAATCAACATGCCCACCACACTGCGGTAGGTCATGATTTCAAACGTGTCCAGCGCTGTGCTGACCTCTCGCCCAGCCACCGCCATGGTGGAAAACGACGCGATCGCTCCGATCATCCACAGGGCAGCTTTGAAAACGGGGTTCATGGCGATCAGTATGCACAGGCCAAGCCGCCTGCGCTGGGGCGCTGAGTCGCTGTTGAGACGCGGCACGCTTGCGGTCAGTCTGCCCAGGGCCTAGTGTCAGCACCTTGCAATGGAACGCCTGAGGAAGACGGATGGAATTTTCTGAATTGATCAAAGCGCGCAAAACCATTCGGGGCTACAAACCCGACCCCGTGCCGCGCGCGTTGATTGAAGAAATCATTGAGGTGGCCAAGTGGGCGCCCTCGTCGATGAACACCCAGCCGTGGCGGGTTTACGTGGTCTCGGGCGAGCCCTTGGAGCGCATCCGCGAGGGCAACACCCGCAACATGTTGAGCGGCGTGCCGCCCAAACGCGACTTCCCCATGCGCGAGGCCTATGAGGGCGTACACCGCCAGCGGCAAATCGACATCGCCGTGCAGTTGTTTGACGCCATGGGCATCGCCCGCGACGACAAGGCGCGCCGCCAAGACTGGGTCATGCGCGGCTTCCGTCAGTTTGACGCGCCGGTGTCGCTGGTGTTGACCTACGACAAGTACCTGGAGCCCGCCGCCATCAGCCAATTTGATCTGGGTGCGTTTTCGCACGCCATTGTCTTGGCGGCATGGGAGCGGGGCTTGGGTTGCGTGATCAATGGCCAGGGCATCATGCAGTCGGCCGTGGTGCACGAGCACGCAGGGATTCCCGATGATCAAGTGATCATGATTTGCATCGCCATGGGCTACCCAGACGATGACTTTGTCGCCAACCACGTCAAATCGGTACGCGAAGACAACGCCAGTTTTGTGTACCACGTCAACTAAGCCGCTGACCCA
>JALRFN010000055.1 GCA_023268425.1 Burkholderiaceae bacterium
CGCCCTCAGGCACGCGGAAACCTTCTGAGAACAGCTTGAATTGGTGGATCAACTCCTCCATTCTGTTCTTCATTTCTTCGCGCTTGGGCGGCGCAACCTTGTGGTTGTCGGTGATCACCGGGCCAGGGTTCACACGCAACCAGTCGATGCATTGCTGCAAGATGCGGTTGGACTGGCGCATTTCTTCGACGCGCACCACATAGCGGTCGTAGCAATCACCGTTGGTGCCCACAGGAATGTCGAAATCAAAGTTCTCGTAGCCGTCATAGGGCTGGGTCTTTCGCAAGTCCCAGGCCACGCCGGAGCCGCGCAACATCGGCCCTGTGAAACCCAAGTCCAACGCACGCTCAGGCGACACCACACCAATCCCCACCGTGCGCTGCTTCCAAATGCGGTTGTCCGTCAGCAAGGTTTCGTATTCGTCGATGTAGTTCGGGAACTTGGTGCAGAAGTCCTGCAAATAGTCCAACAGCGAGCCTTGGCGGTTCTCGTTGAACGCCGCCACCGAGCGCGCGTTACGCACCTTGCTGGGCTTCATCTGCGGCATGGTGTCAGGCAAGTCACGGTAAACGCCGCCTGGTCGGAAGTAGGCCGCGTGCATGCGGGCGCCAGACACCGCCTCGTAAACATCAAACAGCGTTTCGCGTTCACGGAAGGTGTAAATCAAGGCCGTCGATGCACCACAGTCGTGACCGTGCGCACCCAACCACAGCAAATGGTTCAGGATGCGTGTGATTTCAGAGAACATCACGCGAATGACTTGTGCACGCTTGGGCACGTCAATGCCCAAGAGCTTTTCAATCGCCAAACAATAAGCGTGCTCGTTGCACATCATGGACACGTAGTCCAGACGGTCCATGTACGGCAAGCTTTGGATATAGGTCTTGGTCTCGGCCAGCTTTTCGGTGGCGCGGTGCAACAAGCCGATGTGCGGGTCGGCGCGTTGCACGACTTCCCCGTCCATCTCCAGCACCAAGCGCAGCACACCGTGCGCGGCGGGGTGCTGCGGACCGAAGTTGAGGGTGTAATTTTTGATTTCAGCCATGTTTCATCAAGCAAGACGCTGAGCGCGGCTTATTGCAGGCCTCCGTATCCGTCTTCGCGAATGATGCGCGGCGTGATCTGACGCGTCTCCACGGTCACGGGTTGGTAAACGACGCGCTGCTGCTCGGCGTCGTAACGCATTTCCACGTGTCCAGTCACCGGGAAGTCTTTGCGCATGGGGTGGCCAATGAAGCCGTAGTCCGTCAAGATGCGGCGCAAGTCGTTGTGGCCATCGAAAACGATGCCATACAAGTCAAAGGCTTCGCGCTCAAACCAATTGGCGCCTGTCCACACCTCAACCACCGAAGCAACCATGGGCAGATCATCGTCTGCACAAAACACCTTGACCCGCATGCGTTGGTTTTCACTGATCGACAAGAGGTGCGAGACCACCGCAAAGCGTGGCCCTTCCCAAACCATGTCTTTGTACTCGCTGTAGTCGAGGCCGCACAAGTCGATCAACTGTTCAAAGCGGCAACCCTCGGCGTCGCGCAGGGCCTTCATGGCCTCCAAGTAGCCTTCCGGCTTGACCTGCACCGTCAACTCACCGCGATCAACCACCGAAGTGACCAGAGCATCCCCAAGCACCGTGGACACGCGTTCTTGCAAAGCTTGCATGTTCATCGCATTCACCTCACTGACGCGCAATGGTTTGGGTGCGACGGATCTTGGTTTGCAACTGCATCAAGCCGTAGAGCAAAGCCTCAGCCGTGGGCGGGCAGCCCGGCACATAAACATCCACCGGCACCACGCGATCACAACCACGCACCACCGAGTAGCTGTAGTGGTAGTAGCCACCACCGTTGGCGCAAGAGCCCATGGAGATGACATAGCGTGGCTCACTCATCTGGTCGTAAACCTTGCGCAAAGCCGGGGCCATCTTGTTGCACAGCGTGCCTGCCACGATCATCAAGTCAGACTGACGGGGACTGGCGCGAAACACTTCAGCACCAAAACGAGCCAAGTCATAGCGCGCAGCACCCGCGTGCATCATTTCCACCGCGCAACAGGCCAAGCCAAACGTCATCGGCCACAAAGAGCCAGTCTTGGCCCAGTTCACCACGGTGTCATAACTCGTGGTGACGAAGCCTTTTTCCAAAACGCCTTCAATACCCATGGCGAATCAACCTTTTCTCGTCAGCATGCCCACCAGGATCACTCCCAGTCCAGCGCGCCTTTTTTCCACTCGTAGACAAAACCCACGACCAAAATGCCCAGAAAGACCACCACCGCCCAAAACGCGGTTGGCCCCAACTCCTTGAGCGCCACCGCCCAAGGGAACAGGAAGGCGATTTCCAAGTCGAACAAAATGAACAAAATGGCCACGAGGTAATAGCGCACATCAAACTTCATGCGCGCGTCTTCGAACGCCTCAAAGCCACATTCGTAAGGGGAGTTTTTCGCAGCGTCGGGTCGGCTGGGGCCCAACACGTAGCCGATCACCTGAGGAATGACGCCAACGGCCACGCCCACCAGAATGAACAAAATAACGGGGAGGTATTGTTCGAGGCTCATAGGACTCAACTGCGTGGGCGGCTCGCTGAACGAGCCACCGCTGATTGCTTTGGTGCCGACGGCGAGACTCGAACTCGCACAGCTTTCGCCACTACCCCCTCAAGATAGCGTGTCTACCAATTTCACCACGTCGGCAGGAGTGGTTTGCGCGGGTGTGATAGAGGTGTGAGCACCCCCGCAAAACCCTCGGAGTTTACCCCGAAACACCCCTCGATTTAGGGGCAAACCCTGGTTTTTATCCCTTCGGTGACCACAGCTTTCACCGAACTTGCAGCTTCAAACTACCGGGGGTATGCCCCGGCTGAGCAAACGATCAATTGGAGGGGATCGCATCCTTGGAAACCGGTGCCGCGGGGGCTGCCGGGATGTTCTGCTCCAAAACACTGCCTGCCGCTGGCGCGGGACGCTGGTAGCCGTGGTACGACAAAAACAAGGTACTGGCCAAAAACACCGAGGCCAACACGGCGGTGGTGCGCGACAAGAAGTTGGCGCCGCCACTGGCACCAAACAAACTGGTTGACGAACCGCTGCCAAAGGCAGCGCCGGCGTCAGCCCCCTTGCCATGCTGCATCAGGATCATGCCGATCATCACCAAGGCCGACAAAATTTGAATCGCTGACAAGATGCGAATCACAAAGTCCATTTGTCCACTCCACTCAAGCGCTGGCCACAACGGCTGCGCGAACAATACTCAAAAAATCGGGCGCCTTCAGCGACGCCCCACCAATCAAACCGCCGTCGATGTCGGCCTGCGCCAGCAACTCAGCGGCATTGCCCGCGTTCATGCTGCCGCCGTACAAGATTTGCACCTTTTCCGCGTGCTCTGTCGCTGCTGCCAACTGCGCACGCAACACCGCGTGCACGGCCTGCGCCTGCTCTGGCGTTGCCGTCTTGCCCGTGCCAATCGCCCACACCGGCTCGTAGGCCACGACGATTTCGCTGACGCAATGGCCGACGGCGTGGATAGCCGCAGCCAATTGGCGCTTGACCACCGCCTCGGTCTCACCCGCTTCGCGCTGATCCAAGGTCTCACCCACACAAACGATGGGGGTGACACCCGAAGCCAACGCGGCCTTGGCTTTTTCACCCACAAGCGCATCGGTTTCGCCGTGGTACTGGCGACGCTCAGAGTGGCCAACAATCGCGTAACGCACCGACATGTCTTTCAACATGGGCGCACTGATTTCACCCGTGTAAGCGCCCTTGTCTTGGGCCGACACGTCTTGCGCACCCAGGCGAATCGGCGTGGCGTCCACCATGCGTCCCACCTGATCGATGTAGACACTGGGCACACACACCGCGATTTCGCAGGCCACCGATGCCTCTAAACCTTGCAGCACATCGGCCAACAAAGAAGCGTTGCTGGCCTTGTCGCCATTCATCTTCCAGTTGCCGGCAATCAATTTTTTGCGCACATCACACTCCTCAAACACGCTCACCAAGTCAGCACAATCTTGCCCACATGCGCGTTGCTTTCCATCAATGCATGAGCTTGCGCTGCCTCAGCGGCAGGGAAGGTTTTGAAAATCACGGGCTTGACCAACCCGGCTTGCAACCACGGCCACACCTGAGCGCGCAAGGCCTGCGCAATCGCCGCCTTGAATGCAACAGGGCGCGGACGCAAAGTAGAACCGGTCACGGTCAAGCGTTTGCGCAAAACCAAACCCGCATTCAGTTGCGACGCCACACCGCCTTGCACAGCGATGATGACCAAGCGGCCGTCTTCACGCAAACACTCGATTTCACGCGCAACGTAATCACCGGCAACCATGTCCAAAATCACGTCCACGCCTTGGCCATCGGTCAAACGCTTGACCTCTTCGACGAAGTCTTGCGACTTGTAGTTGATCGCATGGTCTGCGCCCAGGGCCAGACAGGCTTGCGCTTTTTCGTCAGTACCCACGGTCACGATGACCTGGGCTCCTGCCGCCTTGGCGAGTTGAATCGCCGTGACCCCAATGCCGCTGGAGCCGCCTTGGATCAGCAGGGTCTCGCCCGCCTGCAAGCGCGCGCGGTCAAAGACATTGCTCCAGACCGTGAAGAAGGTTTCAGGCAGCGACGCGGCTTGCACGTCGTCCAAACCATCGGGCACCGGCAAACACTGAGCCACCGGGGCCACGCAAAACTGCGCATAACCGCCCCCGGCCACCAAGGCGCACACACGATCACCCACCGCCAGCCCAGCTGCGGCCATGGCCGCAGCGTCGCCTGACACCACTTCGCCAGCCACTTCCAAGCCTGGCACATCGGAGGCGCCCGGCGGCACCGGGTAGTTGCCTTTTCGTTGCAACACATCGGGGCGGTTGACCCCGCTGGCTGCGACGCGAATCAACAACTCACCCGCGCCGGCTTGCGGCACGTCGCGCTCACCCAATTGCAGCACCTCTGGGGCACCATATTGCGTGATGTCGATGGTCTGCATGCGCATGGACGGAGCCCTTATTGCTGTTGTTGCTGCGCTTGATCGCCTGCAGGCTCGCGCTCCAACAAAGCTTTGCGCGACAGCTTGATGCGGCCTTTTTCGTCGGTTTCCAAAACCTTGACGCGCACGATCTCGCCCTCTTTCAGCACGTCAGACACCTTTTCGATGCGCTCGTGCGCGATCTGGCTGATGTGCAACAAGCCGTCTTTGCCCGGCAAGATGTTGACCAAGGCACCGAAGTCCAGAATCTTGGTGATCGGGCCTTCGTAAACCTTGCCCACTTCGGCTTCAGCGGTGATCTCGCCAATGCGACGCTGCGCTTCAGCAGCCTTGTCGCCGTCGCTGGATGCAATGGTGATGGTGCCGTCTTCGCCAATGTCGATGGTGCAACCGGTTTCTTCGGTCAGTGCACGAATGGTTGCACCGCCCTTGCCGATCACATCACGGATCTTCTCGGGGTTGATCTTCATGGTGTACAGACGCGGCGCAAACGAAGACAACTCGGTGTTGGCTTCACCCATGGCCTCTTGCATCTTGGCCAAGATGTGCATGCGCGCTTCCTTGGCTTGCGCCAAAGCCACTTGCATGATTTCCTTGGTGATGCCTTGGATTTTGATGTCCATTTGCAGCGCGGTTACACCCTCGGTGGTACCCGCCACTTTGAAGTCCATGTCACCCAAGTGATCCTCGTCGCCAAGAATGTCGGTCAGAACGGCCCAGGAGCCATCGTCCTCGAGGACGAGACCCATGGCAACGCCAGCCACCGGAGCCTTGAGCGGAACGCCCGCATCCATCATCGACAGCGAGCCGCCGCAGACCGAAGCCATCGACGACGAGCCG
>JALRFN010000076.1 GCA_023268425.1 Burkholderiaceae bacterium
AGCACAAAAAAGCCCCTGACCATTGGTGATCAGGGGCTTGAACTGGCGGAAGCGGTGAGATTCGAACTCACGGAGGGCTCACACCCTCGCCGGTTTTCAAGACCGGTGCATTCAACCGCTCTGCCACGCTTCCGAGCCCGCCATTGTAGCGCTTCAGCGACGACGAGCTGGCGCGCTTGGCCGTCAGCCTGGCGATCGGGCGTGCGCTCTAAAATCTCAAATTGGTACCAAATTATTCTTTGGGGTTGTTTTTGAATTCTTGGGCATTCGTTCAGCGCTGGCTGGTGGGCATCTCCATGGCACAAGCTCGCGAAGTTGCGCAGGTCTGGTTGGTGTCTGCCACGGCCATTGTGCTGAGCTACGCCGCGCATTCGCCCAGCGTGGTTTTGACCGCCTTCAATGCGGGCGCGACGTTGGCGTGTTTGGCTTTGACCCTGGCCCATCATTTCACGCGCTTGAGTGATCGTGCGGCGGTGTACGCCTGCGCCGCTTTGCTCGCGGTCGATATTGTGCTGAGTGCTGTACGCGCCGATGGCTTTGCGGGCATGAACTTGGTGTGGCCCATGGCGGTGGCGTTTCCGACGCTGGCCGTGTTTGGGTGGCGGCGGTTTTATGTGTTTGCTGGCCTCACCACGGCTGCGGCCATGGGGTTGATGGCGGCCCAATACGCGGGGGCTTTTGAGCTTGAGTTGGATGTTGCGACGGAGCCAACTTGGTGGTGGCAAACCTTGTTTTGGATTCTGTTGTTGTTGGTGGTTTTGCCCATGTTCATGCACCAGTGGCAGCAAAGGTACTTGGAGCAAGTGCATCACAAAAGTCTGGTCTTGGAGCAAATGGACGTCGAGTTGACGCGCCAAACCTGGCGCCAGCATCGGTTCTTGGCGCGCGTGGCGAGGTTTTTGCGCTCACCTCTCCATGATGTCTGGCTCCAGTACCCTGAGCAGGACGCGCCAAAGCGGTCGTCAGCATTGATGGCCGCAGCGCATGACCTATATGTGACGCTGAGCAATCTGCAAGACTCGGGGGCCCTGGACGAGGCGCAGTGGACGCAGTTTCATCCGTCGCCCCTGAGGTTGCCAGAGTTCATCCGCGCGTTTCAGGACTTCCCGCCGCATCCCGAGCGCGCATTGACCGTGCAGGTTGAGGCGGGTTTAACTGAATGGGTTGAATGCGATGGCAAGCGCTTGGGTCAACTGCTGACCAATGTGCTCGCGGTTGCGCGCAGCGTCAGCACGGCACAAATCACGCTTCGGGTTCAGCACCAAGACGAGTACTTGATGATTCACGTGGATTTGCCCGAAGAGGCGCAAACCATAGCGCAATGGGTTGAAGTTTTGCGCGGGGAGCGGGCGCTTTCCGACGCGCACGAGGGTGCTTGTTTGCGTTTGCTGATTGTGCAACGTTGGGCAGAGACGCTAGGCGGTTCATTGATGCTGTTGACAGAGGGTCGGGAGCACCCGCAATTGCAGTTGCGTTTGCGCGCACCCAGGATGTCCGCAGCCGACATCGATGGGCAAGATTCGACGCCCATGCAATTGGCCTTGGTGCTTGCTCGAGGAGCGGTGGTGCGGCCTGTGTCAGGCTACCTGCGCACGTCCTTATTGGGTGACCACACATGGCGAGTGCTTGAGGGGCCGAAGCTGCCAGAAGTCAGGTTTGATGTGGTGGTGGTGATGCTCGACGACTGGTTGATCAGCGATCAGGATACGCAGCGTTTTTTTGCTGCATTGCGGGCCAATCATCAGTGCATCTGGGGCATCACCGACGGGTTGTCCATGGAGGAGAACGCCGAGTGGCGAGGTCTGGGGCTATCGCGCATTTGGCTGCGCCCCATCGATGACACCGCTTGGCATCACCAGTTGCGCATGTCGCTCACCCGCAGTGGCGCGGAGCCACAGTCGTGAGGGTGTCGCGTCGTGCCAACTACGAGCGCTGGCTGCAGAGCTTGGCCTTGGGGGATGAGCGCGAGTTGTTGGCGCTGACACTGGCCACGCACGCCAGTGCGTTTTTCCTTTTGACCTTTTTGGCCCACAACGATTTGGTGCGATTTGCCTTGTTGGCGGGGGCGGCCTTGTTGTTGGTTTTGGCGGTGATGAATGAGCCCAACCGCCGTCCCGCGCCGTGGTTGGCTTGGCTGGCCTTTGGGGTCATTCAGCTTGTGGTGTCCTGCGTGATCTGGTTGCAGGATGGTTTGTGGACGTTCACGATTTTGTTTTGGTTTTCCACCACCATCCCTCTGTTGCTGTTGCTTGGGCAGTTGGCTGCGGTGTTGGCGCTCTTGGTGAGTTTGGCTTTGTTGTGTGGCTCATTTGCGCTCACACAGTCGGCTGGGGTGACGCTTCCGCGTTTGTTGTTTGAGCAAGCCCCTGCTTGGTTTGTTGGGGCCCTCGTGGCCTTGCACTTGGTGTTTTTGCCGCCGCTGTTGTTGGTGTCTTTTGCACGTGCCAAGCTCATCAAGAAGACGCATGCGGCGGTCAGTTTGGCCGCCTCGCACCATGCAGAAGTCCAGGCGCACCGAGCCCGTGAGCAGCAATACATCGTGTGGTTGAGTCGAGACATGAAGGCCCAAGTGGCACATTTGCGTAAGCTGCTCACCAGCCTGAACTCGTCTCAGGAGGATTTCGGTCGCGCATCGAGAGACCACTTGGGTGAATTGGCGCGCCGAGTGAACGAATTGCACGAGTTTGCGCAATTGGAAGCGGGTCGCTTGAGAGCGCACCCGAAAACAACGGCGATGGTGCCGTGGTTGCGTGGCTTGGTGCAGCGCTGGAATGAGGCCTACCCCCAACTCCTACTGAGCTTGTTCAGCGAACAACCGTTACCTGAAGCTTTGGTCGTGCGGCTCGATACGGATCGGGTTGAGCAAATCTTGCATAAGCTGCTGCAACACGGGGTGGCGCTGGGTGCGGTTTCCGCGCAACTGCGCGTGGCCGCACACCGGGGAGATGTGGTGCGCTTAGAGGTCTTCCTGCCCGATTTGGACATTTCTCCGACTGAGCTTGAGCGCTTGGTGTCGATGAAGCAAATGCGCGACGCCTATGCACAGTTGTCTGAGGTGCATCACACCTTGGGTTTGGTCATGGCGAATGCGCTGGCGCATTTGCTGGGCGGCGATATTCATGTTCAAAGTGTGCAGGGACGTGGCGCCAGTTTGATCGTGATCCTGCCCTGGGAAGATGACGTCTCCCGGCAGGGTTCCACCCCAGACGCGTTGGAGCGGGGTCAAGTTCAGAAAGCGCTGGCCCACCGACGCGTCCTGTTGGTGGACAGCAACCCGGTGAGTCGCATGGCCATGTCCATGCAAGTTCATGAGCTGTCGTCGCAGGTCTCGGTGTGGTCAGCCGATGGCGCCGATATGCTCATGCGCGTGTTGGAAGAGCGCGATGTGGATGTCGTGCTGATGGATGTGCACTTGGAAGGTATTGATGGCTTGCAGTGTGCGCAACAGTTGCGCGCCCGTTGGCCAGCCAATGCTCCGCCGATGATTGGATTCAGTCCGAGTTGGAGCCGAGAGCTGGAGCGTGAAGCCTTGCGCAGTGGGATGCTGACGGTGTTGGCCAAACCTTGCGACCAAGGTGCCTTGCAACGTGCGATGTTGTTGGCTTTGGCGCAACGGCCATCGCCCGTGGCTTCAAGTTGACCCGTCGTCGCGCAGAAACAAGGCTTGCAGGTCGGACAAAAAATCCATGCCCCTGGGCGTTGGGTGCACATGTTGGCCATCGCGCTGCAACAAGCCTTTGCTTTGCCCCTGAGACAGGCCGGCTTCGATGCTGCTGGTCGGCAAACCCGTTCTGGCGCTGAAATCAGATAGGTTGAAGCCATCGACGAGGCGCAAGGCGTTGAGCATGAACTCAAACGGCAAGTCGCGTCGTGACACTTCGGTGCTGCTGCTGAGGGCACGGCCCGCCATGGCGCCGCTGATGTAGCGCTGCGGGTCGCGCAGGCGCACTTGTCGGATGATGCGGTGCGCAAAGCTGAGTTTGCTGTGTGCGCCTGGGCCGACGCCCAAGTAATCGCCAAACTGCCAGTAGTTCAGGTTGTGTTGGCTGCGGTGACCTGGGCGCGCAAATGCCGAGACTTCGTAGCGTTGCAGCCCGCTCGCAGCCGTGGCGGCGACCACATCGTCCAGCATGTCGTAGGCCGTGTCTTCGTCAGGCAAGGCGGGAGGGTGCTTGGCGAAATAGGTGTTGGGCTCGAGTGTGAGGTGATAAATCGAGACGTGTGGGGGTTGATAGGCCAGCGCTTGACGCAGGCTGTCTTGCCACAAGTCGCGGCTTTGTCCGGGAAGCGCGTACATCAGGTCCAGGTTGTAGGTGCCGAAGTGCGCCTTTGCCTCCGCAATGGCGGCATGGGCTTGATCGGCACTGTGCACACGCCCAATGGCCTGCAAGCAGCCGTCATCAAACGACTGCACGCCAATGGACAGGCGTGTGACGCCCGCGTGCGCAAAGGCCGCAAAGCGCTCGCGCTCAAATGTCCCCGGATTGGCTTCCAGCGTGATTTCTGCGCCGGGTACGATGTCCAAACGTGCGCGAATGGCGGCGATCAATTCGGCCACCGTCGCTGCGGCAAGCAGGCTGGGTGTACCGCCGCCAATGAAGATGGTTTGCACCTTGCGTCCCCACACCAATGGCAAAGCGGCCTCCAGGTCGGCCAACAGTGCGGCAACCAAAGCCGACTCAGGCAGCGCCCCTTGCTGTTGTGCGTCCCAAGCGTGGGAGTTGAAATCGCAATACGGACACTTGCGCAGACACCAAGGAATGTGCACGTAGAGCGACAACGGCGGAACACCACCCAAGTTCAGTGTGCTTGGACGCATGAGCGCCAGCAAGTCGGGGTTGGCTTGACCGGGCTCGGGCGAAGCCCCTGCAGCGGTGATCAAGGGAGCCATTGCGTTTGCATCAGGGCCATCATTTTTCGGCTGGCTTGACCGCGGTGGCTGATGGTGTTTTTATCCGCTGCGCTCATTTGTGCCAAGGTCATGCCGCGCTCGGGAATCCACATCACCGGGTCAAAACCAAAGCCCCCGTCGCCCGTTGGCGTTTGCGCGATCAGTCCGGCGATGCGCCCCGTGGCGACGAGTGGCTCGGGGTCTTTGGCGTGGCGTACAGCCACGATGGTGCTGACCAAGGCCGCGCGGCGATCAGGCTGGTTTTGCAAAGCCTGCAGCAACACCTGGATGTTGTTCGCGTCTCCTTTGGGTAAACCAAATTGCGTGGCGTAGTAAGCGGTGTCGACGCCCGGCAAACCACCAAAAGCGTCGACGCACAAACCAGCGTCGTCGGCCAGTGCGGGTAGCCCTGTGAGCAAACTGGCGTGGCGCGCCTTGGCCAGCGCGTTTTCCAAAAACGTGCAATGCGGCTCAGCCGCCTCAGGCACGCCCAAGGTGCTTTGGGCGACCAACTCCACCCCCAGCGGGGCGAGCATGCTTTGTAGCTCGGAGAGCTTGCCCGCATTGTTCGACGCCAGCACCAGCTTCATGCCAAGGCGTCCTTTTGCGCCTGCACCAAGGTGGCGATGCCGGCTTCAGCCAGGTTCAGCAAGGCGTTCATTTCCTGGCGAGAAAAAGCTGCACCTTCGGCGGTGCCTTGGACTTCCACAAAGTGTCCGGCGCCCGTCATGACCACGTTCATGTCGGTGTCGCAGGCTGAGTCTTCGGTGTATTCCAAGTCCAGCAAGGGCGTGCCTTCGACGATGCCCACCGAAATGGCGGCAACGTGGTCTTTGATCGGGTCTTTCGACAGCACGCCTTGAGCGAGCAAACCGTTGACGGCGTCGCGCGCCGCGACGAAGGCGCCCGTGATGGCGGCCGTGCGGGTGCCGCCGTCGGCTTGGATCACGTCGCAATCGAGCGTGATCGTGCGTTCACCCAATGCGGCCAGGTCAAACACGGCGCGCAGGCTGCGGCCGATCAAGCGCTGGATTTCTTGTGTGCGACCGCTTTGCTTGCCTTTGGCCGCTTCGCGTGAGCCGCGCGTGTGTGTGGCGCGGGGCAACATGCCGTACTCGGCGGTGACCCAGCCTTCGCCCGAGCCGCGGTTGTGCGGGGGCACGCGCTCTTCGACAGAGGCGGTGCACAGCACTTGCGTGTTGCCGAAGCAGATCAGCACCGAGCCTTCGGCGTGGATGGTGAAGCCGCGTTGGATGCGCAGCGGGCGAAGCGCATCCGCAGCGCGGTTTTGTGAGCGTTGAAACATGTGGGCGACTCCTGGCTGTGCCCACGATGGGGCATGAGGGTTTGCGATAATTGGGGATGCGCTGACCAGCGTTTTCGGGCCCAGATCTGCTCGAACAGGTCGGCACGCCATGGTCCGCGAAGGCGGGCCTTTTACTCGGGTTTTGCTGCGATGTCGGCACGAACCCCAGCACGACGAGACCGCCATGTCAGTTTACAGTATGACCGGCTACGCCAGCGCCCAAGGCACGCTGCCGGCCACACCAAACAGCCCAGAACAACAACTGCGTCTGGAGTTGCGCTCGGTGAACAACCGCTTCTTGGATTTCACACTGCGATTGCCCGAGGTGTTGAGCAGCAACGAGCCTGCTGTTCGGGAGCGCGTGAGCAAGCAACTGCGCCGTGGCAAGGTTGAGTTGCGTGTGCATCTGGACAAGTCGCAAAGCTCCGCAGTCGCCGCACCCAGTCCCGATGCGCTGCGTCAATTGGCTGATGTGCAAGACGCCATTCGTGCGTTGTTGCCGCAAGCGTCGCCTTTGAGCGTCTCGCAGGTCTTGCAACTCAACGCGGCCTCAGTCGCCACCAGCGATGAGGCCAATGCGGTGTTTTTGAGCACCTTGGATCAAGGCCTTGTCGCTTTGAAAGCAGCGCGCGCGCGCGAAGGCGAACGCTTGTGCGCGATGTTGTTGGATCGCTGTCAGGCTTTGCGGGCGCTGGCCGAGCAAGCGGCGCCAATGATCCCCACATTGGTCGAGCAACAGCGCCAACGATTTTTGGACAAGTTCAACACGGCCTTACAAGACGCAGGGGGTTTGTCGTCCAGTACCGCGCAGGAGCGTGCGTTGGCTGAAGCGACGGCCTACGCGATTCGCATCGACGTGGCCGAAGAGCTTACGCGCTTGGCGTCGCACTTGGATGAAATCAGTCAGCTTCTTGCAAAAGGCGGAGAGTTGGGCAAGCGTTTGGATTTTTTGATCCAAGAGTTGCACCGCGAAGCCAACACATTGGGCTCTAAATCTTCAACCCTGGAATTGACCCGCATCTCGGTTGACATGAAAGTCTTGGTTGAACAAATGCGCGAACAAGTGCAAAACATTGAGTGAAACAAGAAGGTCCGAGCATGTCTGTTCAAGCGTCAGGTAATTTGTTTGTTGTGGCTGCGCCCAGTGGGGCCGGGAAGTCCAGTTTGGTGAAAGCCTTGATGGAGGTGGATCACCGAATCGCCCCCTCGGTCTCCCACACCACGCGAGCACCGCGTGGTCAAGAAAAAGATGGCCGCGAGTACCACTTTGTGGACGACGCCACTTTCGACGCCATGTTGGCGCAAGATGCCTTCATCGAATGGGCCAATGTGCACGGCAAGCGCTACGGCACGTCGCGCCAAGCCATTGATGCGGTCATCGCCACAGGCCATGACGTGGTGCTGGAGATCGATTACCAAGGCGCGCTGCAAATTCAGCAAAAGTTTCCGCAATGCATCTCGATTTTCATCTTGCCGCCCAGTTGGGAGGAGCTAGAGACGCGTTTGCGACGGCGCGGCGAAGATCAGCCCGAGGTGATTGAGCTGCGCATGGCCAATGCGCGCGAGGAGATCGCCCAGGCCCATCACTTTCAGTTCGTTATAATCAATGAAGTTTTTGATCGCGCCTTGTTTGACATGAAATCGGTCGTTCAAGCACAGCGGCTGCGATTCGAAGCCCAACGCCGTTTGCGCGCAGACACTTTTGCGTCGCTTGGCTTGGCCTAAACCCTACTGCACACGAGAGCAACCATGGCCCGCATCACTGTCGAAGATTGTCTGGAAAAAATCCCCAACCGTTTCCAACTGGTGTTGGCCGCAACCTACCGCGCGCGCATGCTCAGCCAAGGCCACACCCCTCGCGTTGAAACCAAGAACAAGCCCGCCGTGACGGCGCTGCGCGAAATCGCGGACGGCCAAGTGGGTTTGGAAATGTTGCGCAAAGTGCCGACCTGATCGGGCGTGTACTTTGGCCGTGAAAGCACCTCCTCGCGAGGTGCTTTTTCTTTTGGGGCCGAACACACAAAAAAGCCACCGGACCGGGCGTGGTGGCTGCGTGGTTAGGCCTGCGGTTGATCAATCGTTGGTCAAGACCAGTTTGCCTTGTACTTGGCGGTTGGCCATGCGTTGATAGGCCTGATGCAAAGCGCTCATGGGCAGGCTCTCGTCCAAAATGGGTTTGACTTTGCCTTGCAAATACCACTGAGCCAGGGTCTGCATCATGGCGGCATTGGCTTTGGGTTCGCCGCGAGCGAACGCTCCCCAGAACACGCCGACAATCGAAGCGCCCTTGAGCAAGGGCAGGTTCAAAGGAATTTTGGGGATGGGGCCGCCGGCAAAGCCGATCACCAAATAACGCCCGCGCCAAGCGATGGAGCGGAAGGTGGGTTCAGCCCATTCGCCGCCCACCGGGTCATAGACCACATCAGGGCCCTTGCCGTCGGTCAGCACTTTGATCTGATCGCGCCAGTCACCTGCCGGTGGGTGGGTGCTGTAGTTGATCGCAGCATCGGCGCCAGCGTCCAAGCACAGTTGGCATTTTTCGTCGGTGGATGCTGCGGCGATTACACGCGCACCATGCGCTTTGGCGATTTGAATCGCCGCTGTCCCCACGCCGCCCGCAGCGCCCAGCACCAACACCGTTTCGCCCGCTTGCAAGCTGCCTCGATCGATCAAGGCGTGGTAGGACGTGGCGTAGGTCATGATGAAGGCGGCGGCATCTTTGAGGTCAAAGTTGTCGGGCAGCGGCATGCAAAGCGCCGCGTCCACTACGGCGTGCGTGGCGAAACCGCCGGTGCCGTTCAGACAGGCCACACGTTGCCCCACCTGCAAACCACTGACTTCGCTGCCTAAAGCCTCGATTTCGCCAGCGAACTCTGAGCCTGGCACAAAAGGCAGCTCAGGCTTCATTTGGTATTCGTTCTTGACGATGAGCAAGTCGGGGTAATTGACACTGGCCGCCGAGATGCGGATGCGCACCTGTTTGGGCCCGGGCTGCGGCTCGGGGAGGGTTTGCCACGTCAGGGCATCTTCGCCGATGGGGTTTTCACAAAGCCAAGCTTGCATGGGGAGCTCCGAAATGGGTTTGGGTGAACGCCATCATCTTAGGTGTCCAACTGGTGCAGGAGCGTCGCCTGTGTTGCGCGGGCTCGAATCGATGGTGCCGAGCCGCGTCGGCACCCATACAATCCGCGCATGCGCATCTTGATCTCCAACGACGACGGCTATCAGGCCGAGGGCATTCAGGCTTTGCGCCGTGCATTGGCTTCTCTGGCCGAGGTCATCACCATCGCGCCAGAGGTGAACAACAGCGCCAAGTCCAATGCCTTGAGCCTGCACAACCCAATTTATGTGCGCGACGTGGAGCCGGGGCTGCAATATGTGACCGGTACCCCGGCAGATTGCGTGCACATCGCGCTGACGGGTTTGTTGGATGCGCCGCCAGATTTGGTGGTTTCCGGCATCAACAACGGTGCCAATATGGGTGACGACACGATCTACTCGGGTACGGTCGGCGCAGCCATGGAGGGGTATCTGTTTGGCATTCCGTCGGTGGCGTTTTCCCAAGTCGAGCGGGGTTGGACACACTTGGACGATGCCGTGGCCGTGGCCACAGACATGGTTGCGTATTTGCTTCAACACATCGAACAAGGTCGGCGCGAGGGCCGGGCGGTGAGTCCGTGGCTGTTGAACGTGAACATTCCAAGCCGCCCGCGCCAAGAGTTGCGTGGCTTGCAAGTGGCTCGCCTCGGGCGCCGCCACGCGGCGCAGCCGGTGATTTGTCAAGACAACCCGCGTGGCGAAACCATGTACTGGATCGGCGCGGCCGGCGCGGCGCGCGACGGCGGTGTGGGCACAGACTTTCACGCCACCGAGCAAGGCTTTGTCAGTGTGACGCCGTTGCAGGTGGACATGACTGACCATGAGCATTTGCGTTATTGGGCGGCCATGGCTGCAGACCTGTCGTGAGCGCCTCATGAACACCGGGGGCTCTGACTCGGCGCCCAAGAAGCGTTTCCCGGCCAGCGTGCCGGGCTGGCCATCACCGACCAAACCACCAACGACAGTGACGCCTCGATCCAGTGTTGGCCTGGCTGGCTCCAGCCGCTCGCCGGTCGCACGCACCAGTGCGGCCAGCGGTTTGGGCTTGGACTCCCAAGCGGTGCGCCTGGCCATGGTGCAACGCCTGCGCCAGCAACCCGACATGGACGAGCGGGTTTTGCAGTCCATGGCGCAGGTGCCACGCCACCGCTTTGTGGAGTCGGCGCTGGTGAACCAAGCCTATGCAGACACCAGTTTGCCGATTGGTTGGGGGCAGACGATTTCTAAACCCAGTGTGGTGGCCCGCATGTTGTCGCTGCTGATCCAGGGCCGCACCAGCACCTTGGGGCGAGTGTTGGAAGTGGGTACGGGTTGCGGTTATCAGGCGGCGGTGCTCGCTGGGCTCGCTCGCCACGTGGCCAGTGTGGAGCGCATCCAGGGTTTATATGCGCTGGCCAAGCGGCAGTTGAGTGAAAGCGGCGTGCGCAACGTCAATGTCGTGTTTGGTGATGGCATGCGGGGCTACCGCCCTTCGGCACCTTACGACGGCATTGTTGCGGCCGCTGGAGGTGAAGACATCCCGCAAGCTTGGTTAGATCAACTGGCATTGGGCGGGCGCTTGGTGGCACCGTGCA
>JALRFN010000107.1 GCA_023268425.1 Burkholderiaceae bacterium
GGGCTGCACCCCAGGCGATGAACAAGGGCACGAAATGCTCGTCGCTGGGGTGTGCGCGTTGCGCATGGGGCGCTTGCCGCGACCAATCCAACATCGCTGCACGCGCTTCGCCCACCACCTGCTCACGCACCCAACTGGCAAATGCGGACACATAAGACAAGTCAGCGCTTCGATCGCGTTCGATCAAGTTGTGGGTCATGCTGCCCGTGCACATGATCAACACGCCTTCGTCGCGCAAGGGCGACAAGGCGGCGCCCATGGCCATCAAGGCTTGGGGCGAAAAGCCTGAGGGCAAGGACAACTGTGCCACCGGCACATCCGCTTGCGGCCACATGTAACGCAACGGCACCCATGCACCGTGATCGAAAGGCCGCTGGTCATCGGTGGCCACCGCCATGCCGGCCTGCGCCAACAGTCGAGCGGCCCGCTCACCCAGCGCAGGGGCGCCTCGCGCTGGGTATTGCAGCGCATAAAGCTCAGCCGCAAAGCCGCCGAAATCGTGCCAAGTGGCGGGCTCAGCGGTGGTCATGGCCACGGCACCACCGCGGGTCATCCAATGGGGCGAAACCACCAAAATGGCTTGCGGGTGGTGGGCGGCAGCCCACTCGGCCAAGGCTGGGGCGGTACGCCCCGGCTGCAGTGCCCACATCGGTGAGCCGTGAGACACAAAAACGGTGGGCTGGCGAATCAAGCCTGGCCCTCATCGCCGCTGGGCGGTTTGTGGTCGGGTTTATCCAGCGGCGGAGCGCCCGCGTCATCACGGAGGTCTTCGGGTTCAACCCCATTGATGGCCGAGTCCACCACGCCTTGCAGCGCCGCGGGCAAATAGGCGCGCGACAACCAAACTGGCACTGCGGGCAAGTCCCACTTCACGCGATTGGCCACCAGCAAAAGCGCGCGCAACATGCGGTGAAAACCGGCGCGCGACAAGTTGATGAAGCGTTTTTCGTCGCCGTTGACCTTGAGCTGCAATTGCACACCATTGGCGTTGCTGCTCATGGTGATGCGTTCACACAAAACGCCGCGTGACTTGACCTCGGGGTCGAGTTGGCTTTCCCCCATTTGCACGGGGGTGCCTTTTTGTTGGTCATCGTTCTCAGTGACGGCGATTTCGTGCTCCAACTCCACCGCCTGGTCTTTTTTCACCAAACCATCCAGACCACCGCCCGCAGCCTGCGCGAAACGATCGGCCGCCATGGTCAACAAAAACACCGTCAAGCGACGGGTGAGCCAGATCACCTCATCTTGCTCGTTGAGTCGCAGCCAAATGCGGTCTTGCACCGCGTCGTAGGCAAATGAAAATGTCAACATGGTCAGCCTCCTGCCCCGTTTGGATATGCGCGCATCAACGCGCTGCGTTGACCAAGCCCGTGATCGCCAGCGGGTAACCCGCCACACCAAAACCCGCCATCACCGCCTTGGCCGCTGGCGAAATGTAGGAATGGTGGCGAAACGCCTCGCGCGCATGCACGTTGCTGATGTGCAACTCGATCACCGTGCTCTGTGCGCCTTTGATGGCGTCGTGCAAAGCCACGCTGGTGTGCGTGTAAGCACCTGCATTGAGCACCACACCCAAGGCTTCGCCGCGCTGCTCAGCGGCGCCGGCTTCGTGCAGCCAAGTCACCAACTCACCCTCGTGGTTGCTTTGGCGAAAGTCCAATGTGACGCCGTGCTCGGCGCAGGCACGCTCACACATGCTGCGCACATCATCCAGGGTGTGGTGGCCATAGACGGCAGGCTCGCGCAGGCCCAACAAGTTCAAGTTGGGGCCATTGAAAACGTAGACTTTGGGCATCAAGACTCCAAAAACGACAACACCGCATCGACAAATGCCTGCGGCTTTTCCACCGCGCTCAAGTGCGCCGTGGGCAAGATGCGCAAGCGCGCACCAGCAATGGATTGTTGCAAATCTTGTGAGGCGGCTTCGGGCGTGCCCGCGTCCGCTGTCGCACCGATCACCAAGGTGGGCGTTTGGATGTTGGCCAACTCCGCCCGCGCATCAAAAGCCTTCACCGCCGCACACGACGCCAAGTAGCCTGCTGCGTCGGTGTTGAGCATCACTTCGCGCACTGCCGCCACGGCGGCGGCACCGCCGTGGCGCGTGTCTGCCGCAAACGCTGGCGTGAACCAACGCGCCATG
>JALRFN010000157.1 GCA_023268425.1 Burkholderiaceae bacterium
GAGGCCCTGGGCATGGCGGCACACAACATCATCTTGTCGTGCAAAGTCAGCGGCGCACAAGACTTGATCACGGTTTATCGCGAGTTGAACCGGCGGGGCCGTTACCCCTTGCACTTGGGCCTGACCGAAGCTGGCATGGGCGTCAAGGGCACGGTGGCCTCCAGTGCTGCCATGGCGGTGCTGTTGCAAGAGGGCATTGGCGATACCATTCGCGTGTCGCTGACGCCGCAACCCAATGAGCCGCGCACGCAAGAGGTGGTGGTGGCATGCGAGTTGTTGCAGGCCCTGGGTTTGCGCCGCTTTGTGCCCAGCGTGACCGCGTGCCCAGGGTGTGGGCGCACGACCAGCACATTGTTTCAAGAGTTGGCCAAGCAAATCGATGATCACTTGCGCGCTTCCATGCCGCGCTGGCGCTCGCAATATCCAGGGGTCGAGGGTTTGAAGGTGGCGGTGATGGGGTGCATCGTCAACGGCCCTGGCGAGAGCAAACATGCCGACATCGGCATCAGCCTGCCCGGCACCGGCGAGGCGCCAGCGGCACCGGTCTACGTGGACGGTGAAAAAGTGGCGACGCTGCGCGGCGATGACATTGCCCAGCGGTTCCATGAAATGGTTGAGCACTATGTGCAGACGCGCTTCGCTGCGAGCGAAGTCGCACCCGGTTGAGGGAGAGAAATGAGCAAAACACTGCAAGCCGTCAAAGGCATGAACGACATTGCGCCACCGCATTCGGCGAATTGGGAGTGGTTGGAGTCGGTGCTGCGTGAGATGGCACAGGGCTATGCTTTTCGCAATGTGCGCACGCCGATTGTTGAGCCCACGGGTTTGTTTGTGCGCAGTTTGGGCGAGGTCACCGACATCGTTGAAAAAGAGATGTACGCCTTTGAGGACAAGCTCAACGGTGAGGCCCTGACCCTGCGCCCTGAGGCGACGGCCAGTGTGGTGCGCGCGGCGATTGAACACAACATGGTCTACGACGGGCCCAAGCGCCTGTATTACATGGGGCCCATGTTTCGCCACGAGCGCCCCCAGCGCGGGCGTTACCGCCAGTTTCACCAATTTGGTCTGGAAGCTTTGGGCTTTGCGGGGCCAGATGTCGATGCGGAATTGATCTTTTTTGCGTCTGACTTGTGGCAGCGTTTGGGGCTGCAAGGCATTGAGTTGCAAATCAATAGCTTGGGCCAGCCACCCGAGCGTGCCCAACACCGCGAAGCCTTGATTGCCTATCTCAGCGCGCACGCGGACCAACTCGACGAAGACGCCAAGCGCCGCTTGCACAGCAACCCGCTGCGCATCTTGGACACCAAAAACCCCGCCATGCAGGCACTGGTCGACGGCGCTCCACGCTTGATGGATTATTTGGGCGAAGCCTCCTTGGCGCACTTCCAAGGCTTGCGCGACATCTTGGACGCCAACGGTGTCGCCTACACCATCAACCCCCGCTTGGTCAGGGGCATGGACTACTACAACCTCAGCGTGTTTGAGTTTGTGACCACGCAACTGGGGGCACAAGGCACTGTTTGTGCGGGCGGGCGTTACGACGGTTTGTTCGCGCAAATCGGCGGCAAGCCCACGCCCGCGGTGGGCTGGGCCATGGGGATGGAGCGCCTGTTGGAGCTGCTCAAAGAGCAATCTTTGTTGCCTGAGTTGGCCGGCCCGGATTGTTTTGTGGTCGTGCCCGATGCGGGCAGTGCGGCCGTCGTCGCCCAAGCCTGTCGGCAACTGCGACTGGCTGGCGCCCAAGTGCACATGCACGCAGGGGGTGCGGATGGTCAAGGCAGCATGAAGTCGCAGTTCAAACGCGCCAACGCCAGCGGTGCCCGTTGGGCCATCGTCTGTGGTCAAGACGAATTGGCGGCCGGACAAGTCGCCATCAAAGATCTGCGAGTCGCAGATGGTTCGGTCGAACAAGTGCGCGTGGACATCACCCGCTTGGGCGACTGGTGGCGCGAACAAGCCTAAGGCCAGACCTACAATCTTGCTTTTGGGCATTTCATCATCGAAACGGGGGCAATCGCATGGCGACCCAACATCTGGACTTAGAAGAACAAGAACAACTGGATCAACTCAAGGCGTTTTGGGCGCGTTGGGGCAACGCCTTGACGTGGTTGGCGATCGTGGTGTTGGGTGCTTACGCGGCGTGGAACGGTTGGCAGTACTACCAACGCGCTCAAGCGACGCAAGCGGCGCAACTGTTTGGCGAAATGCAAGCGGCGGCCAGTGCCAACGATGCAGACAAAGTCGTGCGTGTGCTGCAAGACATGCAAGCCCACGTGGGTTCCACCGCATTGATGAACCACGCGCGCATGCTGGCGGCCAAAACCTTGGTCGACGCCGGACGCGATGCTGCCGCACGCGAGCAATGGCAAGCACTCATGAAGGACACTGACGATCAAGGCCTGCGCGCCTCTGCGGCGCTGCGTTTATCGGCCTTGGATATGCAGGCCAAGGCTTGGGATCAAGCCTTGAACCAGTTGAAGGGTGCGTGGCCTGAGTCATATGCTGGCTTGATGGCCGATCGGCGTGGCGACATCTTGCAAGCCAAAGGCCAGGCCAGTGAGGCTGTGCAGGCCTACCAGCAAGCGTATGCCGCTTTGCCCAAAGATGCCGCCTATCGCCAAATGGTGGCGGTCAAGTTGAACGCTTTGGGCGTTGAGGCCAAGGAGTAAAGCCATGCCAATCTTGCGTTTTCGCGCGGGCCTCAGCGTGGTGCTGGGCGCCTTGCTGGTCGCGTGTTCCTCTGCGCCAGAGCGCCCAGAACCCACCCCCTTGACTGCCATCACGCCAGGCGTGAGCGTGTCACCGGTTTGGCAAGCCAGTTCAGGACCGAGTTCTGCACTGATGCGCATCGGTGTTGCGGGTGAGCAGATCGCGACAGTGTCCAGCAGCGGTGCTTTGCAGGTGCGCGCTGCGGCTACGGGGGCGGTGCAATGGCAAATGCAGTTGCCGCAGGCTGTACTGACTGGTGTGGGTTTCGATGGCCAGCGCGCTGCGGTGGTCGATGTGAACAACGGTTTGGTCGTGGCCGCTGGTGGCAAGGTCTTGTGGCGCGTGGCCATGCAGGCGCGCAGCTACACGCCGCCGCTGGTCGCAGGTGGCCGTGTGTTTGTGCTCAACGCACAGCGTGAGGTCTTGGCGTTTGACGCTGACAACGGGGCCGAGTTGTGGAAGGCCCCGTTCACGGGCGAGGCCTTGGTTTTGCAGTCGCCGGGTCTGTTGGCGGCTTATGGCAACAGCTTGCTGGTGGGGTGGGGAGAACGTTTGGTGGGCTTGCAGCCTGACACGGGCAAGCCGTTTTGGTCGGGCACCATCACCCTGCCGCGTGGGGTCAACGAAATCGAGCGCCTCACCGATGTGGTCTCAGGCGCGCACGCTGCGCAGGGCAAATTGTGCGCGCGTGCTTTCCAAGCCGCTGTGGCTTGTGTGGACGTGCGTTCAGGCCAGCGGGTGTGGTCGCAGGACAGCGATGGCGTGACCGGCCTGAGCGGCGATGACGCGATGTTGGTGGGCGCAGACCGCAGTGGCCGAGTTCAAGCCTGGGGATTGGCTGATGGCAAGCCGATGTGGACACAAGATGAGCTGCGCTACCGTGGTCTGAGCACGCCCGTGATGTTGGGTTTGAGCTTGGCCGTGGGCGATGCGCAAGGCTACGTGCACTGGTTGTCCAAAGCCACTGGGCGCGTGCTCAATCGCATGCCCACCGATGGTTCGGCGATCGCTTCGCCGCCTGTTTTGGTCGGCAGCACGCTGATCGCACAAACCACAGCCGGTGGTTTGTTTGCTTGGCAACCCAAATGATTCCAGTCATCGCCTTGGTCGGCCGCCCCAATGTGGGCAAGTCCACCCTGTTCAATCGCCTGACCAAAACGCGTGACGCCATCGTGGCCGATTACGCCGGCCTCACGCGTGACCGTCACTACGGCAAGGCGCGTTTGGGTGCGCGCGAATTTTTGGTCATTGACACTGGTGGCTTCGAGCCCGAAGCCGAATCGGGCATCTTTTACGAGATGGCCAAGCAGACGCGTCAAGCCGTGGCCGAGTCCGATGTGGTGATTTTTGTCGTTGACGCGCGCGCGGGTTTGAGCGCGCAAGACCACGACATCGCGACCTACCTGCGCCGATTGGGCAAGCCCACCATTTTGATCGCCAACAAGGCCGAGGGCATGCAGTCGGGCATCGGTCTGACCGAGTTCTTCGAGCTGGGTTTGGGCGAGGTGTTGCCAGTCTCCGCAGCGCACGGCCAAGGCGTGCGTTCCATGACTGAGGCGGCGTTGGATGCGCTGCACTTGCCGGACGAAGAAGACGAAGCCGCAGAAGACGGTGATCGCCCGATCCGCTTGGCGGTCGCTGGACGTCCCAACGTCGGCAAGTCCACGCTGATCAACGCTTGGTTGGGTGAGGAGCGCTTGGTGGCGTTTGACATGCCGGGCACCACACGCGATGCCATCAGCGTGAACTTCATGCGCGGCGAACAAGCCTATGAATTGATTGACACGGCGGGCTTGCGCCGCAAGGGCAAGGTGTTTGAAGCCATTGAGAAGTTCTCGGTGGTCAAGACCTTGCAAGCGATCGAAAATGCCAACGTGGTTTTGCTGCTGTTGGATGCCACACAAGGCGTGACCGATCAAGACGCGCACATCGCCGGC
The DNA here is from genome assembly GCA_023268425.1 of Burkholderiaceae bacterium. Lineage (GTDB taxonomy): Bacteria > Pseudomonadota > Gammaproteobacteria > Burkholderiales > Burkholderiaceae_C > RS62. The sequence continues at coordinate 4,647 of JALRFN010000157.1, forward strand.
TTCATCGTGGAGTCAGGGCGTGCGGTTGTGGTGGCGGTCAACAAGTGGGATGCGGTGGATGAATACCAGCGCGGCTTGGTTGAGCGCGCGATCGCGCAGCGCTTGCCGTTCATGAAGTTTGCCAAGGTGCACACCATTTCGGCCAAGCGTCGTCAAGGTTTGGGCCCCGTTTGGAAGTCGCTGGAAGGCGCGCACGCTGCGGCGACACGCAAACTGTCCACGCCGCAGTTGACGCGCGTGATTTTGGAAGCCGTTCAGCACCAGGCGCCCAAGCGCTCGGGCATGTTCCGCCCCAAGTTGCGCTATGCGCACCAAGGCGGCATGAATCCGCCCATTGTGGTGGTGCATGGCAACTCCCTGGAACATGTGACCGATGCTTACAAGCGCTTTTTGGAGGGGCGCATCCGCCAAGTCTTTGATTTGACCGGAACGCCGTTGCGCATCGATCTGAAAACCAGTCACAACCCCTACAGCGATTGAGCGCAGCGCATCAGCGCTGTGTTATCTTCTTCACCTTCATTCATCTCTCGAACACGGAACCAATATCGTGAGCAACAACAACAAAGGCCAAGTTTTGCAAGACCCGTACCTCAATGCGCTGCGCAAAGAGCATGTGCCGGTTTCCATCTACCTCGTCAACGGCATCAAGCTGCAAGGCCAGATCGAATCGTTTGACCCCTACGTCGTGTTGCTGCGCAACACCGTGACGCAGATGGTTTACAAACACGCCATTTCCACCATCGTGCCCGGTCGCCCAGTGCAGTTCACTGCACCCAATAACGACCAGTGAACCGCGCCCGTGAAGGGGCAGTTTCACCTTTGAATCCCGAAGACGCGTCTCCTCAAACGCCGGCCGCCATCGTGGTCGGCGTTGATTTTGGCGAACCTGGTTTTGACGCCGAATTGGCCGAGTTGAGCCTGCTGGCCGAAACGGCGGGCTTTCGCGTCGTGGACCGCGTGGTGTGCAAGCGCCGTGCGCCAGACCCGGCCTTGTTCTTGGGTTCGGGCAAAGCGGAGGAAGTCAAAGCCTTGGTGGCCATGCATCAGGCCAGCGAGGTCTTGTTTGACCAAGCCTTGAGCCCGGCGCAGCAGCGCAACCTCGAGCGCTTCTTGGGCGTGGCGGTCAATGACCGCACCCTGGTGATTTTGGAAATCTTTGCCCAGCGTGCGCGCAGTCACGAAGGCAAATTGCAAGTGGAGTTGGCCCGTTTGCAATACCTGAGTACCCGTTTGGTGCGGCGCTGGAGCCACTTGGAGCGCCAGCGCGGGGGCGTGGGTCACCGAGGAGGCCCTGGCGAAACGCAGATCGAGTTGGACCGCCGCATGCTCACCGATGCGATCAAACGCATCAAAGACAAACTGAGCAAGGTCAAGCAGCAACGCCAGACCCAGCGTCGCCAGCGTCAGCGCCGAGGCACCTTCTCGATCTCCATCGTTGGCTACACCAACGCGGGCAAGTCAACCTTGTTCAACGCTTTGGTCAAGGCGCGCGCGTATGCGGCCAACCAACTGTTTGCGACCTTGGACACCACGACGCGCGAGCTCTACCTGAGTCAAGCCCAACGCTCGGTGTCGATTTCGGACACGGTGGGTTTCATCCGCGATTTGCCCCACGGCTTGGTCGAGGCCTTCTCGGCCACCCTGCAAGAGTCGGTGGATGCAGACCTGTTGTTGCATGTGGTCGACGCCGCTGGTGATGCCGTGCCTGAGCAAATGCAAGAGGTGCAACAAGTCTTGACCGAGATTGGTGCGGCGGATGTGCCCCAGTTGATGGTGTTCAACAAAGTCGATGCCTTGGCCGATGACAGAAGGCCGGCAGTCTTGCAAGACACCATGGACGTTGACGGCGACATGCGCCAACGGGTGTTTGTGTCAGCGACCACAGGCGAGGGGCTGGACGCTTTGCGCCAAGCCTTGGTCGATGCGGTCATGGTCCGAGACGCGGCCAGCGGCGTCCAAGCGTCTGAGCAAGACTGGTGAGTGCTGGCTTCACAGGCGCGTGGTCCTTGCGGGTATTTCGCATCTGCCACAATGGCGGTTGAACATTTGAACCAGGTTGACCTTATGTTTTTAAGCCTTTTTCACCGCAAAGCCGCCGTCGATGGCGGACGGGCGCGGGGGACTTACAACTTGAACGATCCGCAGTGGGGACGGGGTGACGATGATCACCAAGGCATGCGCGGCCAAGATCAACAACGCCCCGAGGGCAACAAAGGCCAAAACCCACCCGACCTCGATGAACTGTGGCGCGACTTCAACCGCCGCATCTCGGGTTTGTTCGGTGGCAAGGGGGGCGGTGGTCAGTCAGGTGGCTCTGCGGGCGGACCCAGCGGCAAGTCCACTGGCATTGGCGTGGGTTTGATTGCGCTGATTGCGGCCTTGATTTGGTTGGGCTCAGGGTTCTTCATCGTGCAAGAAGGCCAGCGCGCCGTGATCACCCAATTTGGCCGTTACTACGGCACCGTGGGCGCGGGTTTCAACTGGCGCTTGCCTTACCCCATTCAGGCACACGAGACGGTCTTTGTGACGCAGATTCGTTCGGTGGACGTGGGCTTGGACCGCTTGGTGCCCGAGACCGGGCTGCGTGACTCGGCCATGCTGACGTCGGATGAAAACATCGTCGAAATCAAGTTCGCGGTTCAGTACCGTTTGAATGATGCGCGCGCTTATCTGTTCGAGAGCCGTGATCCTGACGCGGCGGTGGTTGCGGTGGCCGAGTCGGCGGTGCGTGAAGTGGTGGGCAAGATGAAGATGGACTCGGCGCTCGCTGAGGAACGCGACCAGATCGCCCCGCGCGTGCGCAACCTGATGCAAACCATTTTGGACCGCTACAACACGGGTATTGAGGTGGTGGGTGTGAACCTGCAGCAAGGCGGTGTGCGCCCGCCCGAACAAGTGCAAGCGGCTTTTGACGACGTTTTGAAGGCAGGCCAAGAAGCCGAGCGCGCCAAAAACGAAGCGCAAGCCTACGCCAACGACGTGGTGCCGCGGGCGGGTGGTCAAGCCGAGCGTTTGCGCCAAGAGGCTGAGGCCTACAAGGCCCGCATCGTGGCGCAAGCAGAGGGTGATGCCAAGCGCTTTGACGAGGTCTACCAGCAATACGCCAAGGCGCCCAAGGTGACCCGTGACCGCATGTATGTGGACACCATGCGCGACGTCTACAGCAACGTCAGCAAAGTGGTGGTCGAGTCCAAGCAAGGCAGCAATTTGCTGTACTTGCCGTTGGATCAGTTGTTGGCCAAGACGGCGCCAGGTGGGGCGAGCGCGAGCTCGGCGGCAAGCGAGGCGTCTCGCACCATGCCTTTGAGTGCGGCAGCCAATGCCTTGAGTGCAGCGCAACGCGCGGCCAATGACGCGCGCTCAGACCGCTCGCGCGCCACACGTTGAAGCATCAGGGAGAAGCGAGATCATGAATCGTTTGGGATTTTGGGTCAGCACCCTGGTGCTGTTGCTGGCGTTGGCCAGTTCGACCTTGTTCGTGGTGGACCAGCGCCAATTTGGCTTGGTTTATCAATTGGGTGAGATCAAGCGCGTGGTCACCGATCCGGGCTTGAATTTCAAGATGCCCCCGCCCTTCCAAAACGTCACGTATTTGGACAAGCGCCTGTTGATTTTGACCAGCTCCAACAAAGAGCCGATTTACACCGCCGAAAAGCAGCGCGTGGTGATTGACTGGTTCGTGCGTTGGCGCATCTCCGACCCCAAAGCTTATGTGCGCAACGTGGGTTTGAGTGAAAACGCCGGGGCCATGCAGCTCACCCGCGTGGTGCGCAACTCCTTCCAAGAAGAAGTCAACAGGCGCACGGTGTCGCAACTCTTGAGCACCGACC
>JALRFN010000328.1 GCA_023268425.1 Burkholderiaceae bacterium
GACGGCGCTCGCCACGGTCAGTTGCCCGAGCCGGTGTGGCGTCCCAACGCGGGCCAAAGCTTGCCGACCACCACCCATTGGACGGGTTATGGCGCCAACCTGCCCAGTTTGGCGCAGCAAGCACCCGCAGGCTTCTTCAACAGCGTGACCGACGAAGACGGCATGGTGCGGCGCCTGCCCTTGTTGGCGGAAGTGGACGGGGCTTTGTACGAAAGCCTGGCGCTGGCGGCGTATCGGCGTTGGGCCGGCTTGGACCAACTGGCTTTGCTGCGCGCGCCTGACGATGTCGACGCCAGCGGGCGCCGACTGCAGGCTTTGATCTTGAACGGTCGCCAGGTGCGTGCGCAACGGGTGCCCGTCGATGCCTTGGCGGCCGCGTGGGTCAACTACCGCCAACCCAGCGGTCCGCGTGGTGTGTTCACCTATGTGCCTGCGGTTGACGTGTTGCAGCGCGCCAAAACATTGCCCGATTTGCGGGGCAAATTGGTGCTGATCGGTACGTCTGCGCCCGGCTTGCAAGACGTGCGCGCCACACCAGTGGCCGCGGTGTACCCCGGGGTGGAAGCCCACGCCTCCTTGATTGCAGACTTGATGCGCGGCCAAGTCACGGCGCCACCGCCAGAGAGCAGTGCCTGGAGCTGGTTCATGGTCTTGGTCTGCGGCTTGATCTTGGTGCTCGTGCTGCCACGTGCCCGCGCTTGGGTGTCCTTGTTGACCGCGGCCAGCTTGGTCGCTGGCTTGATGGCGCTGGCCTGGTGGGCGCAAGCCACCCAAGCCTGGGTGCTGACCATTGCGCCAGCAGTGGCCTTGACCCTCATGGCCTTGCTCCTGAACATGGTGCACGGCTTCATCACCGAACGCCGTTTGCGCCGCTTGAACGAGTGGTTTGGCAGTTATCTGCCCACCACCTTGGTGCGCGAGCTCTACACCAATCGGCAAAAAGTCGACATGCAGGCCGACTACCGCACCATGACGGTCTTGTTCTGTGACATCCGTGGCTTCACCGGCATTGCCGAGCGCTTGAAGCCCGCGCAACTGCAGGCCTTGCTCAACCAAGTTTTGGGCCGTTTGACCGAGTGCGTGGGCGACGCCCGCGGCACCCTGGACAAATACATGGGCGACAGCGTTATGGCCTTCTGGGGCGCGCCGGTAGCGGTCAACGACCATGCGCAGTTGGCCGTTCAGTGCGCGCAAGCCATGGTCGAAGCCATGGGGCCCTTGAACAAAAAACTCATCCAACAAGGCTTGCCCCCAGTGCATGTAGGGGTGGGCATCGCCACCGGAGAACTGTTTGTCGGCGACATGGGCTCGACCCGACGGCGCACTTACACCGTGATTGGCGACGCTGTCAATGTTGCCGCACGGCTAGAGAGCATGAGTCAGTCCCTGGGCTGCACCATTGTGGCCAACCAGGCCACCGCCATTGCGGTGCCCGACGTGCCCTGGAAGCAACTGGACACCGTGGCCGTACGCGGCCGCCAGCAACGCCAAGCGGTGTTTGGCCTGGACCCCTGAGCCCTGGCACTGCGCAAGATGCCACGAAATGGCATTTTGAGTACCAAAGCAAGAATAATTTCGAAAATTATCCAGAACTCATGAAGACAAGCGTGGTAATGTGCGCGCCGGTGAACGAACACCAGACCATTTGAACCAACGCAAACACTGAGGGAGAGAACTTTGAAAAAACGTGTGCAACAAGGCTTTACACTGATTGAGTTGATGATCGTTATCGCGATTGTTGGTATTTTGGCGGCTGTGGCCATTCCGCAATATCAAAACTACACGCAACGAGCACGTTGGTCGAACAACATCAACTACATCTCGGGCGCACAAAGCGCATTTACAGTTTGTTTTTCTCGCGACAACTCAGCCGCAAATTGCAACACATGGGCCGCTCTTGGGCAACCCACCATTGCTGCTAATGCAGCAGCAAATGCGGGGGACTTGCAGTTGCCCAATGGCACAGCGGCCATTGCCGTGGCTGGAGGTACAGCAACCATCACGATGACAGGCGATGCTCAAGCGGGCGCTTGTCAGGTCACGGCGATTCTGAATACGGCAAATACGCCGATGCAGTGGACTTTGGCAACCGTTGCGAACGTGCCCGCAAACGCCGCTTGTACGCGAGATCAAACCGGAGTTTGATCCGAGTACGGCCCCGAATTGGCCCGCCATGCGCGGGCTTTTTCGTTTTCGAGTCGTTTCTGAGCACCAACCGCACGCTCAGGGCGACAGCCAATGCCCACTCTTGCCGCCCTTTTTCTCCAACAGCCTGACGCCTGAGATGGTCATGCCGCGGTCCACGGCTTTG
>JALRFN010000303.1 GCA_023268425.1 Burkholderiaceae bacterium
GATACGCGCTGATGCTGATGTTGCTGTGGTCGTGGTTGAGCGCGGTGTCGGGGTCGGGTTGGCTGTTGCGACTCAGCGGCGCGTTGGCCGTGTTGACGGCCTTGGGCGGGGCATTTACCGCCGGGCGCCAAAGCTGGCTGCAGTGGTATCCGCCGGAAATCCTCGCCTGCGGGCGTGACTTCTTCGGCATGATCGAGGCATTCCCGCTGCAGCGCGTGATTCCCATGATCTTCAAAGGCAGTGGCGATTGCACGGCGATTGATTGGACGTTCTTGGGGCTGTCGATTGCCAATTGGTCGTTTTTGAACTTCCTCGCGTTGCTGGTGGCCACGGTCTGGCTGGTGTGGCCGCCCAAGCGCGTGGCGCCTACAGTTTTTTAACCAGGACCTTGCTGCGGCGATCCCAGTTGTATTGGTTGCGCCGCGCCTCGGGCAAGGCGCCCATAGGGGCCTCGACAAAGCCGCGTTTGACGAACCAGTGCATGGTGCGGGTGGTCAACACAAAAATCTCCCGCAGGCCCATGGCGCGCGCGCGCTGCTCAATGCGCTTGAGTAGGCGCTCGCCGTCGCCTTGTGACTGGCTTTGGGTGGACACGGTCAGGGCGGCCATTTCACCGCTGCGCTCCTCGGCATAGGGGTAGAGCGCAGCGCAGCCAAAGATCACGCCGTCGTGCTCGATGATGGTGTAGTTGCCGATGTCGCGTTCCAACTCGTTGCGGTCGCGCTTGACCATGGTGCCATCTTTTTCAAACGGTTCGATCAGAGCCAGAATCGCCGAGACGTCATCCACGTTGGCTTCGCGCACGCTTTCCAGTTTCTCGTCCACAACCATGGTGCCGATGCCGTCGTGGGTGTAAATCTCTTGCAAAATTGCCCCGTCCTCCGCAAAAGGCAAGATGTGGCTGCGCTCAACCCCGCCCTCGCAGGCGCGGATGCAATGGCGCAAGTAAAACGCCAAATCGGGCGGGTTCTCCGCGTGCGGCAACTGCGCCAAGATGCGTTTGGCGTCGAACAAGGGCAGTTCGGTGTCGATGGGCGTTTCGGCGTCCAAGGGGTCTTGGTGCACGCCGTCGACCTCGGTCAGAAACATCAGCTTGTCGGCTTGCAAGGCGATGGCGGTGGAGGTCGCCACATCTTCCATGGAAAGGTTGAAGGCCTCACCTGTGGGCGAGAAGCCAAAGGGCGACAACATCACCAAGGCGTCCATGTCCAAGGCATGAGCGATGCCCACAGCATCGACTTTGCGCACCAAGCCAGAGTGCAAAAAGTCTTTGCCGTCAATCACGCCCACAGGCCGGGCGGTGATGAAATTGCCAGACATCACGCGCACGGTCGCGCCAGCCATGGGCGTGTTGGGGAGGCCTTGGCTGAAGGCCGCCTCAATTTCAAAACGCAACTGGCCAGCAGCCTCTTGGGCGCAATCCAGAGCCACGCTGTCGGTCACGCGCATGCCGTGTGAGAACACCGCTTGGTGCCCTTTGGCGTGCAGCTGTTCATCGACTTGGGGGCGAAAGCCATGCACCAGCACCACGCGCACGCCCATGCTTTTGATCAAGGCAATGTCTTGCGCAATCAAGGCCATGCGCCCAGCCGCAATCGCCTCGCCTGTGACGCCGATGACCACGGTTTTGCCGCGCAGCAAATGGATGTAGGGCGCAACCGAGCGAAACCAGGGCACAAAGGTGAAGTTGAAAACGACAGACATGGGAAACGCCTTGCTGTGAAACCGAGGCCACTCAAGCGCAAGCCGATGCTTGCATTGAGATAATGCCCGATTTTGACGCATTTACCTCGCCGCTTGCTTTGCAAGAGGCGCGGCGCCCCACCAACCGTTGTCCGTGTCCGACGCTTCCGCTCCCGCCATCACCTTGAACTTCCCTGAGTCTTTGCCCGTCAGCGCACGGCGCGAGGAAATCATGCGCTTGATGCGTGAACATCAAGTGCTGGTGATTTGTGGCGAAACGGGCTCAGGCAAGACCACACAGCTGCCCAAGATGGCCTTGGCCATTGGCCGTGGTGTGGCCAATGGCGGGGGCTTGATTGGCCACACCCAGCCCCGCCGTGTGGCCGCGACCAGTGTCGCCAAGCGCATCGCGCAAGAACTGCAAACCGAGATTGGTGCGGTGGTGGGTTACAAGATCCGCTTTCAAGATCGCTTGCAAAAAGGCGCGTCCATCAAGTTGATGACCGACGGCATCTTGTTGGCCGAGACCCAGCGCGATCCGCTGCTCAAGGCCTACGACACCCTGATCATTGACGAGGCGCACGAACGCAGCCTGAACATCGACTTCTTGCTCGGTTATTTGCGTCAATTGCTGCCGCGTCGACCAGATTTGAAGGTGGTCATCACCTCGGCGACCATCGATGCCGAACGCTTTGCCGACTATTTCGCCAGTCGCCACGGGCCTGCGCCGGTGCTCATGGTCAGCGGTCGCACCTTCCCGGTGGAGCTGCGTTATCGACCGTTTGAAGAGAGCAAAGACTTCGACCTCAATGACGCGGTGGCTGACGCGGTTGACGAGTTGTGGCGGGCGGGCGGGCGTGATGGTGACATCTTGGTCTTCATGCCAGGGGAGCGCGAAATTCGCGATTGCGCCCACCACCTGCAAAAACACTTGGCGCATGTACCTGCCTTGCGCGGCACCGAGGTCTTGCCGCTCTATGCGCGCTTGAGCCAAACCGAGCAAGACCAAATCTTCAAACCCCACGGCCAGCGGCGCATCGTGATCGCCACCAACGTCGCCGAGACTTCATTGACCGTGCCCGGCATCCGCTACGTCATCGACAGCGGCTTGGCCCGGGTCAAGCGCTACAGCTATCGCCAAAAAGTGGAGCAGTTGCAGGTCGAGCTCATCAGCCAGGCGGCTGCCAATCAGCGCTCAGGCCGTTGTGGTCGGGTGGCCGAAGGCATTGCGATTCGGCTGTATGACGAGGCCGACTTCAACAAGCGCGCGCCATTCACCGACCCTGAAATTTTGCGCAGTTCGCTTGCGGGCGTGATCTTGCGCATGAAGCAACTCGGCTTGGGCTCGGTGCAAGACTTCGCCTTCATCGAGCCGCCCAAGCAGCGCGCCATTCAAGATGGCTACCAGTTGTTGGGCGAATTGGGCGCCATCGACGAGGCGCAAGAACTCACGACCGTGGGCAAAACGCTGGCGCGTTGGCCGCTGGATCCGCGTGTGGGTCGCATGTTGTTGGCGGCCAAGGAGCGTGGTGCATTGGCCGAGGTTTTGGTGATTGCCGCAGCCTTGTCGGTGCAAGACGTGCGCGAGCGCCCCATCGACAAGCAAACCCAAGCAGATCAGGCGCACAAGCCTTACGACGACGAAAAAAGCGAATTCACTGGCACCTTGCGCTTGTGGCAATGGCTGCAAACCGCACGCGGTGGTCACGGCAAAGACGGCAACCAACACCGCTTGTCCAATCGCCAGTACGAGCAACTCTTGCGCGAACGCTACCTGAACGTGCGCCGCGTGCGCGAGTGGCGCGACGTGTACACGCAGCTGCACACCGTGGTCGCCGAGCACGGCTGGAAGCTCAATGAACAAGCTGCCGGCTACGACGCCTTGCACTTGTCCTTGCTCACGGGTTTGCTGGGCAATGTGGGCTGCAAAAACGACACCGAGGACTGGTACCTGGGGGCACGCGGCATCAAGTTTTGGCGGCATCCGGGCGCGCACCTGAGCAAAAAGCCGGGGCGATGGTTGATGGCCGCTGAGTTGGTGGAAACAACGCGCTTGTTTGGCCGTGGTTTGGCCAACATCGACCCCCAGTGGTTGGAGCAGGTGGGCGAACACTTGCTGAACAAGCAGGTTTTGGACCCGCGTTGGGAAAAGAAGTCTGGGCGCGTCATCGCGTTTGAACGCGCGACGCTTTACGGCTTGGTGGTCTACAGCCAACGCAAGGTGGACTACAGCAAGATTGATTTGGCCTTGGCGCGCGAGTTGTTCATCCGCGAGGCGCTGGTGGCGGAAGAGTTGGAAACGCGGCTGCCCTTCATGGCGGCCAACAAGCGCATGGTGCGCGACGTGTTGGAGTTGGAGCACAAGTCACGCCGCCAAGACGTGATGGTGGATGACGCGCTGATTGAGGCCTTTTACGACGCCCAACTGCCAGAACACGTTTGCGACCAGCGCAGCCTGGAGGCGTGGTGGAAAAAACAATCACCAGCGCAGCCCAAACTCTTGCACCTGACACGCGACGATTTGATGCGCCACGCCGCCGAGGGCATCACGGCGCAGCGCTTTCCCGCCACCGTGAAGCTGGGTGGCGTGGACTGCGCTGCGTCCTACCTGCATGAGCCAGGTGACCCCAAAGACGGCGTGACCGTGACGGTGCCACTGTTTGTGCTGAATCAAGTCAGTGCCGAGGCCTGCGAGTGGCTGGTGCCCGGCATGTTGAGCGAGAAAATCCAAGCCTTGCTCAAAAGCCTGCACCAAAAGCCGCGCGCTCGCATGGTGCCACTGCCGCAAACGGCAGCCGACTTTGCTGAGCGACTCAGCCAGCCCGAAGCCTTTGGTCGCGGGGGCTTGATGGCGGCGATGCTGCCGTTGATCAAAGAAAAAACCCAACTGGACATCAAGCTCAG
>JALRFN010000390.1 GCA_023268425.1 Burkholderiaceae bacterium
ACTTCGGCCGAAATCTGCGTCAAGCTCTTGGCGTCCGCGTGGCGAATGACCGGAACGAGCAGACCGTCTTCTACAGCCACCGCAACCCCTACATCGCATTGGCGGTGACCTTGGCCTGTGGTTATCTGGGTATGAAAAACCGCATGCGCCCCAAGCCTGAGATGAAGGGCGACGCCTACTTGGCGCCCTATTCTTTGCCGCGCAGTTTGGGCGAGGCCTTGGATTGGTTGCGCAAAGACACCGAGTTGCACGAGATTTTGGGCAAAGCCTTCATCACGGTGTACACCGAAATCAAAGAGTTGGAGTTTGAAGAGTTCATGAAGGTGATTTCACCTTGGGAACGCGAACACCTGCTGCTGCACGTTTGAGGAGGATTGACCATGGGTTCATCGACACCAACACGCGCGCTGGATGCCGCGCACTTCATGCATCCCTTCACCGATCACGCAGCCCTGGCACAAGCCGGGGTGAAGGTCATCACCGGTGCGCAAGGCATTTTCGTGCACGACGACCAGGGCCAAGCATTGTTGGACGCCATGAGCGGCTTGTGGTGCGTCAACGTGGGCTATGGCCGCCAAGCCTTGGCCGACGCGGCGGCGGCGCAGATGATGAAGCTGCCCTATTACAACGCGTTTTTCAACACCACCACCGAGCCGCCAGTGCAATTGGCTGAGCGCCTGTGTGCCTTGGCGCCCGCCATGGGCGACAAGCGCATGACGCATGTCTTTTATTCCAGCAGCGGCAGCGAAAGCAACGATTCCAACGTGCGCATGGCCCGCCGCTATTGGGATTTGATGGGCCAACCCGAGCGGCAAGTCATCATTGGTCGTTGGAACGGTTATCACGGCTCCACCATGGCCGGGGCGTCATTGGGGGGCATGCGCGCCATGCATGCCCAAGGCGGCTTGCCCATTCCAGACATCGAACACATCGACCAACCGTATTACCTGGACCACCGTTTGCCCGGAGAGAGCGAAGCGGACTTTGGCGTGCGTGCGGCGCGTTGGCTGGAGGCCAAGATCTTGGAGGTAGGGCCACACCGGGTGGCGGCCTTCATTGGTGAGCCAGTGCAAGGGGCGGGCGGTGTCATCGTGCCGCCGGCGACCTATTGGCCAGAGATTCAGCGCATCGTCGACCAATACGGCATCTTGTTGATCAGCGACGAGGTCATTTGTGCCTTCGGCCGCTTGGGCCACTGGTTTGCCTACGAGCGTTTTGGCATGCGCCCTGATTTGGTGACTTTTGCCAAAGGCATCACCAGCGGTTATGTGCCCCTGGGCGGCGTGTTGATCAGCAATCGCGTGGCTGATGTGTTGATCGAGCGTGGTGGTGAGTTCAACCACGGCTACACCTACAGTGGCCACCCTGTGGCTTGCGCGGTGGCATTGGCCAATTTGGACATCATGCAAGCCGAAGATTTGGTCCAGCGTGTCCACGACGACACCGGGCCATATTTGGCGCAGTGTTATGCCGAGCTGGCACAGCACCCTTTGGTGGGGGATGTGCAAACTTGCGGCATGGTGGGGGCTTTGCTGTTGGTGCGAGACAAAAACAGTTTGACGCGCTTTGCCGACGAAGCGAACGTGGGCATGCGTTGTCGGGCCCATTGTTTTGCCAATGGTCTGATCATGCGCGCCGTGGGTGACCGCATGATCGTTGCACCACCTTTGGTCATGACGCGCAGCGACATCGACAACATGGTGCAGCGTATTCGCCGCGTCTTGGATCTCACCTGGGCAGAATTGTTGGCGCAGGATATGGTCAAAGGCTGATTTTCACGGGAGCGGCTCTACAATGGCCGCGTTTTGGGCGTGCAGGCACGGGGCTTGCATGCTGGACAGGAGACGCGGCACGGGGTGCCGCACACATGAGTCGATAGGAGATCCAAGATGTTGAACAAGCGCGTGTGGGCAGTTGCGGCGGCCTCATTGGTGGTGTTGGCTCAAGGGGCCGTGGCTGAGGACAAGGTTCTCAACATTTACAACTGGCCCGATTACATCCCGGAAGGCATGATTGCCGCGTTTGAAAAAGAAACCGGCATCCGCGTCAACTACGACACCTTTGAAACCAACGAGGCTTTGCACGCCAAATTGGTCGCCGGCAAGACGGGTTACGACATCGTGGTGCCTGGCAGTGTGTTCGCCAAACCCCAAATCGAAGCCGGTTTGTTGCAGCCCTTGAACAAGGCCAAGATTCCGAACTTGAAGAACCTCGATCCCGCAGTGATGAAAACACTGCAAGGCGCTGATCCGGGCAACAAGCACCTGGTGCCCTGGGCTTGGGGTTTCACCACCGTGGGCATCAACATGACGCGGGCCAAAAAGGCTTTGGGCAATATGCCCATGCCCGCCAACGCCTGGGATTTGGTGTTCGACCCCAAATACACCAGCAAGCTGAATAAGTGCGGTATCGCCTATTTGGATTCGCCCACGGAAATCATCCCGGTGGCCTTGCACTATCTGGGCAAGGACGCTTACTCCAACAACGCGGCAGACTATGAGGCCGCAGGCAAGATGTTGGCCAAGGTGCGCAAAGACGTGCGCTTGTTCTCCAGCACCATGATTGATGACATTGCCGGTGCCCGCGCCTGCGTCGCCATTGGTTGGTCGGGCGACATCAATTTGGCGGCAGATGCAGCGAAAGAAAATGGCTCCAAAGACGTGATTGAAGCCTTGCTGCCCAGCACAGGCGCCTTGATTTTCTTTGACACCATGGGCATCACCAAAGACGCGCAGCACGTCGACGCGGCCAACAAGTTCATTGACTTCTATTTGCGCGCGGACAATGCGGCAGCCATGGCCAATGAAATGAATTACCCCACCGGCAACACCGCTGCGATGTCGAAAATCAAGCCAGAGGTTGCGGCCAAGAAAACCATTTTTGTGGACAGCGCCTACATGAGCAAAATGATTCCCCCGGGCAGCTTCACCAATGCTGCGCGCGAAGCCATGGCCGACGTGTACAACCAATTCAAAAAAGGCAAGTAAGCGCAGCGCTTGCTGTTGCGAGGCTGTTTGCACTTGGCGGTGCGAGCAGCCTTTTTTCTTGAGGGGTCGTATCGGCCAAGGGAGCTGGCAACATGTCCACAGGAAGTCCTTACCTAGAGACGCAACTGCTGACCAAACGCTTTGATGGCGTGGTGGCGGTCGATGAGGTGAACTTGAGCATCCGGCGTGGCGAGATTTTCGCGTTGTTGGGCAGTTCGGGGTGTGGCAAGTCAACGCTGTTGCGCATGTTGGCGGGGTTTGAAGCGCCGACCTCAGGGCGCATTTTGTTGGACGGTCAAGACATCGTGGGCACACCGCCCTATGAGCGCCCGGTCAACATGATGTTTCAGTCCTACGCCTTGTTTCCGCATTTGAGCGTTTGGGACAACGTGGCGTTTGGCTTGCGCCGAGAAGGACTGCGCAGCGCCGAGGTCAAGCAGCGCGTGGATGAGATGCTCAACCTGGTGCAACTGAGCGACTTTGGTCGGCGCAAGCCGCATCAGCTTTCCGGCGGTCAGCAACAGCGCGTGGCGCTGGCGCGCAGTCTGGCCAAGCGCCCGCGACTGTTGTTGCTGGACGAGCCGTTGGGCGCTTTGGACAAAAAGCTGCGCGAACAAACCCAATTTGAATTGGTCAACATCATCGAGTCCGTTGGGGTGACTTGTGTGATGGTGACCCACGACCAAGAAGAGGCCATGACCATGGCTTCGCGCATCGCGGTCATGAGCAAGGGCCGGGTGTTGCAGGTCGGTGCCCCGCACGAGTTGTATGAGTTTCCCAATTGCCGTTTTGTGGCCGACTTCATTGGCAACGTGAATTTGTTTGAGGGCCGCTTGAGCGAGGACGAACCCGACCGTTGCCAAGTCAGCACAGACCTGGGGGTGTTGCAGGTTGGGCACGGGGTGTCTGGGACTTTGAACATGCCCGTGGCCTTGGCGGTGCGCCCAGAAAAAATTCGTGTGAGCAAGGAGCGCCCGGCTCAAGCGCACAACGTTTTGCAAGGTCAGGTGCGCGAAATCGCTTACTTTGGCGCACACAACACCTACATCGTGCAAAGCTCTACCGGGCAGCGCATCAAAATCACCCAAGCCAACACCAGCCGCCACGAGCAAGGGGAGATCACTTGGGACGACCAAGTCTGGTTCTGGTGGGCCGATGACGCAGGTGTGGTCTTGCGGGATTGAAAGGGGTCGTGATGCGCACTTGGATGCCCGGTCGTCGCTTGGTCATAGGCGTGCCCTACACCTGGCTGTTGGTGTTTTTCCTGCTGCCCTTTTTGATCTTGTTCTACATCAGTTTTGTGGACATGGGCGAGGACATCATCCCGTTCAAGCCCTTGTGGGACGCCAGCGGCGCCTTGCACTTGAAGCTGGAGAACTATTGGTCCATTTTTCGTGATGAAGACGGCAGCAATTGGTTCAACACCCTCTACATCGAAGCTTACGGGCGCTCCTTGGCATATGCCTTGATCAGTGCCTGTTTGTGTTTGCTGATTGGCTATCCTTTTGCCTATTTCATGGCACGCGCGCCAGAGCGCTGGCGACCGGGTTTGCTGATGTTGGTGATGTTGCCGTTTTGGACCTCGTTTCTGTTGCGGGTTTACGCATGGAAGGGGCTTTTGGGGGACTTCGGCATCATCAACAAGGCCATGATGGCGCTGGGTTTGATCGATGAACCGATTCAAATGATTTACACCGACATTTCGATGCTGGTGGGCATGACTTACGTCTATTTGCCCTTCATGGTCTTGCCCTTGTACGCGACGCTGGTCAAATTGGATGAGCGCTTGTTGGAGGCGGCCTACGACTTGGGGGCACGACCGCTGAAGGCGTTTTGGCTGATCACGGTGCCGTTGTCGAAGTCCGGCATCGTGGCCGGCTTCATGTTGGTGTTCATCCCCTCTGTGGGCGAGTTTGTGATTCCGTCACTGCTCGGTGGGCCGGAGAACATCATGATTGGACGCGTGGTGTGGGACGAAATGTTCACCAGCAACAACTGGCCACGAGCCACGGCCTTGGCGGTCATCATGATCGCCTTGATCACCCTGCCCTTGGCTTGGTACAACCAAGTCACGGCTGAGCGCCAAGGCGCAGCATGAGGAGGGGCGAAGGATGACAGCGTGGTTGCAGCGGTACTTTGGGCGCTTGTGGTTGGTGCTGGTTTATGGGTTCTTGTATTTGCCCTTGGGCTTCATGGTGGTGTTTTCCTTCAACAGCACCAAACAAGATGCGCGATTCACTGGGTTCTCATGGCGCTGGTACGAGGCCTTGTTGGATGACCGCAAACTCATAGAAGGGTTTTTCACGTCTCTCAAAATTGCGCTCACCAGTGGGGTGTTGTCCATGGTGCTGGGCACTTTTGCGGCTTTTGTGTTGGTGCGCTATTCGCGCTTTCGTGGGCGCACACTGTTCACCAGCATGGTCAATGCGCCCCTGGTCATGCCAGAGGTCATCATTGGACTGTCTTTGTTGTTGCTGATGGCTGGCGCGCAAAACTTCTTGGGCTGGCCTGAGCGCGGCATGGGGACGATTGTGGTTGGCCACACGTTGTTGGGGACGGCTTATGCCATGGTGGTGGTGCGTTCGCGCCTGCAAGAAATGGATCGCTCGATTGAAGACGCCGCCATGGACTTGGGGGCCAAGCCGCACCAGGTGTTTGTGTTGGTGACTCTGCCCAACATCGCGCAGGCCTTGATGGCGGCGTTCCTGTTGTCGTTCACCTTGTCTTTCGATGATGTGGTGATTGCTGAGTTCCTCTCCGGACCAGGCGTCAACACCCTGCCACAAGTGGTGTTTGGCTACGCGCGCCGCGGCATCAACCCCACCGTCTACGCGGCGGCAACGATCTTGATCGTGGTGCTGACCGTGGGCGTCATTGCCTACTCGGTGTGGGTGGCCCGCCAACTGCGTCGGCGCGAGCGCGAGATGCACGCGGCTGTTGGGGCGTGAGCGCGGTGCCAGTGGCTTCTGTGGGGCGACCAGATCGTTTGCTGGCCTGGGTGGCGCGCGCGCCGCTGCCGCTTTTGCGCGCCACCGGTGGCGTTTTGGGGTGCTTGTTGTCGGTGCTTGCGTGGCCGCGCAGGCGGGTGGTCTTGGACAACTTGGTTCGCTGTTTCCCTGAACAAAGCCAAGCTTGGCGGCGCAAGGTCATGCGACAGGTGTTTGTGCACTTTGCGCAAAGTTGGTTGGATCGGATTTGGCTGTGGCACGGTGACGAAGCCTTGTTGCGTAGACGCTTGGCGCTAACGGGGGAGTATTTTGCTTTGCGTGAGGCAGTCCCCCAGGTGTTGTTCGCGCCGCATTTCATGGGCATGGATGCGGGCTGGACGGCCTTGACCTTGTCGCTGTCTCGGCCCCTGGTGACCTTGTATGCGCGCCACCCTAGCCCGAGTCAAGATCGGTGGATTGCCCAGGGTCGGTCGCGTTTTGCACCGAACGGCTTGTTGCCACGCGTGGGCTCGGGCAAGGCCGCCGTCAAAGCTTTGCGCCAAGGCGCCGCACTGTATCTGTTGCCGGACATGGACTTGGGGGCACAAAACGCGGTTTTTGTCCCCTTCATGGGGCAAACGGCAGCAACCGTCACCGCGCTGCCGCGTTTCGCCGCCCTGGGACAGGCGCAGGTACGTGCAATCAAAACCTTGATGACGCCGCAGGGCTACGTGGTTGAGGTGGGTGAGGCTTGGCCAGACTACCCCACTGGAGATGATGTGGCGGATGCCACGGCCATGAACCGCGCATTAGAGATTTGGGTCCGCGAACATCCTGCGCAATACTATTGGGTACACCGCCGCTTCAAAACGGCGGTACCTCTTCAAAATTGAGGATGCGTCAAAGGACCAAGCTCACATCAACGTCGATCACCAATTGCGCTGCGGCAGTGGCGTGGGACCAAAGTTGGTAGGTTTGCCCACCATGATCGAAGGTTGAGCCAGTCGCGCTCCAGTTGCTTTTGTCCGTCAGGTGAACGGTGTCTTGGCTGGTGCCGTCAATCAGCAATTGGTGTTTGTTGGTGTTTGTGCCCAAATTGGCCCACCCTGCGTGGCTGAGTGCACCAACGCCCGTTATGTCGAGCACGTCAAAAACATTCAAGGTCAAGCTGTTGGCTTGGGTGTCGGATCCCAAATTCACTGCTTCGATGCTCTCGATGCGGCTGAAGGCATTGGGGTTGGATGCGCTGACATTGGCGATTTTGGTCAGGTCTAATGTCGCGGCCCCGCTCAAAGCGATGGTGTCAAAGCCTGTTCCCCCGTTGATGCTGGCCAACTGTTGGGTATTACCGCCCTGACCGAACAGCGACTCCAAAGCCGTCGTCGTTGATGAGCCCAGCACAAAGCGATCGTTGCCCATGCCACCCGATAAAACATCCGCGCCGTTGGCGATCAAGGTGTCGTCGCCATGGTTGCCAATCAAGGTCTGTGAGCCCGTGGACGTCAAGGTGTCGTTGCCCGTGGTGCCCATCTGGTCGACTTTGGAGTCGTACAGCGCGCCAGTGGAGGTGCCGAAAATCACATAGGTGCGTCCCACATTCGTCACGCTGCCAATGTCGGTGCCAGGAGCCGAAACCAGCAGGTCGGACAAACCATCGCCATTGATGTCGCCGCCGTAGCTGACGAAGTATCCGGCCTGTTGCTCGGCTTGCTCGGCATGAAGGATGAACCCGCCTTTTTGGGTCGCCAAGTCCGAACGGAATACCTCACCTTGATCGGTTTTGCCCCAAATCACGTAGACCTCGCCGCCCAAGGAAAAACCGTTGCTGGCAACGCTTCGGGCCCCCACCATCATGTCAGCCAGGCCATCACCGTTGAGGTCACCGATGGTTTCGATGCTGAGGCCGAGCTCATCGTCGGCCGTGAGTCCTCGCATCACAAAGCCCGCTGTGCTGCTGCCAATTTCGGACAGCTGCTGACTGCTGTAGTCTGTTTTGCCGAACACGACATACGCGACACCTGTGGAGTTTGCTGTGTTGGCGCCAATCAAGATATCGGCCAGTCCATCGCCATTGACATCACCGCCTGAAGAGACCGCGAAACCTGCCAAGTCATTGCTGCTGGCACCGAAAATGCCATAGCCCAATTGCTTGGTTGCATCAGCGACATCGTTTCGGCCCACCCTGTCCGCCAAATTACTGGCGCCGAAATAAACCCAGACCGCGCCATTGAAGCCACGGCCATCGCTGCTGAGCCCAACCGAACTGGAGATCAGATCAGCGTATCCATCGCCGTTCACATCGCTGCCGTCGAGTGACCACCCCATGTTGTCATTGAGTACGTTGCCAGTCAAAAATGAGGCGCGTCCAGCGGGATTCGCCAACAAGTCTGGTTGCGTCATCGAGGTCAGTGTGTTGCTGCCATACACAATGGTGGTCACGCCTTGACTGCCACTAAAAGGGGTGGGTGTGGAACGCGGATTGCCAATGCCGATGTCAGCGAATCCGTCGCCATTGATGTCACCAAGCGCGCGTACAGTTTGAAACTCTCGTCGGGCCGCGAACACGTCGCTGAACCCACCGAGAATGGCAAAGCCACCTAGGTTATTTTCAATCGATGTCACATTCACGCTGGTGACGCCGTCGCTTCGACCAAAAACGATGTAAGCAGCACCCAGTTTCCCATCCTCATAGGCGTTGCTGTAGACGAAATCTGATAGGCCATCACCGTTCACATCACCCAGGCGGTCGAGGTAAGCAAAGCCCGCCGTCGTCTGCGTGTTCACGTCGTCAATGATGGCAAAGCCATTGCTGCCGTCAATGCTGGATAAATTGATGGGGGTGTCCTTGGTCGTTCCAAACACCACATAAGAGCGCACGCGACTGGTCGTTTCTCCTGGCAGTGTCACGTTGTTGAGCCCGCCCACCAAAAAGTCCTCCAAGCCGTCTCCATTGACGTCTCCCGCCGAAGAGACGGCATAGCCCGAGTAGTCGTTCACGTTTTGGCCGTTGACGACGAAGCCGCCATGCGAAACGGCGACGGTGGATAGGTCAACGTGATAAATGTCTTGATCCGTGTTGCTGGTGTTTCCTGCGGCGTTGCGCGCAACGGCTGTGTAAACGCCAGTCAAATTGCCGGGGACATTGGTCAAGTCGATTGCATATGCCCCACTGCCATCCGCAACCGCCGTATAAGTCTGTGCATTGGGGCCCGTGACGGTGACGGTGTTGCCCGCCTCAGATGTGCCCGAAACGGTCGGCCAATAGTTGCCATCTGTATCGATGACCTGGGTGATCGAAACGGTGGGGAGAACCGTGTTGACCCCAAAAGTCGTGGAGTTGTTGGCCTCAGCGCCATCGGTGTTGAAATTGCCAACGGCGTCGGAGAACTTGGCGCTGGCGACGCTGATGACGCCATCGGCGGTGCTGCCAGGGGTGGGCGTGAAGGTGGCGGTGTAGGAAGTGCCGCTGCCGGAGAAGTTACTCAAGGAGCC
>JALRFN010000310.1 GCA_023268425.1 Burkholderiaceae bacterium
CACGATCACCCGGACTCCTGCCCCCCACACCGGCCACCAACACGCCCCAAGGCTCCGCCCCATCCGACCACTGCGGCTGCGGCAAGGTCTCGACGCCGGGCGCGTGCTGCGCTTGGGCCTGCTGGCGCTTCTTGGGTTTCGCGCCCACCAGCGTCACGAAGCTGGGGCAAAAGCCCTTCAAGCACGAGTAGTCCGAGTTGCAGGTGTTTTGGTTGATCGTGCGCTTGCGCCCCAGCGGCGTCTCCAGCGGCTCCACGCTCAAGCAATTGCTTTGCACGCCACAGTCGCCACACCCCTCGCACACCGCTTCATTGATGACCACGCGTTGCGCGCCCTCGGCCATCTTGCCGCGCTTGCGGCGGCGGCGCTTTTCGGTGGCGCAGGTTTGGTCGTAAATGATGACCGTCGTGCCCTTGATTTGGCGACACTCGATTTGCAAAGCCTCCAAGGTGTCGCGGTGCTGCACCGCCACCCCCTCGGGCAAGCGCACGCCCTGGTACTTTTCGGGGTCGTCGGTGACCACAGTGACCTTGGCCGCGCCTTCGGCGACCATGCTTTGCGCGATTTGCACCACGCTGTGGCCCTCGGGCCGCTCACCGACCCGTTGGCCGCCCGTCATCGCCACGGCGTCGTTGTACAAAATCTTGTAGGTGATGTTCACACCCGCCGTCACCGACTGGCGCACGGCCAAAGAGCCACTGTGAAAGTAGGTGCCGTCGCCCAGGTTGGCGAACACGTGGTTTTCCTGCGTGAACGGGGCTTGCCCCACCCAAGGCACGCCCTCGCCACCCATTTGCGTGAAGCCCACCGTGGCACGGTCCATCCACACCGACATGAAATGACAACCGATGCCGGCCATGGCGCGAGAGCCCTCGGGTACTTTGGTCGAGGTGTTGTGCGGGCAGCCCGAACAAAACCAGGGCTGGCGTTGCTGGTCCAGGCTTTGCGGGGTGTTGCTGGCGGTTGCTTGCGCTTGGGCCTTCAACATGGCCAAGTGCGCTTGCATGCGGGCAGCCACGTCTTCGGACACACCCAAGCGCAACAAACGCTTGGCAATCGCCTCAGCAATCAGCGCCGGGTTCAACTCCGCGTTGGCACGCAACAGCGCGTGGCTGCTGGGGTCGGGGCTGGACCACTCGCCGCCCGAACGGTCGCCCTCGCGCTCATCGAACTTGCCCAAGACGCGTGGGCGCTCGCTGTCGGGCCAGTTGTACAGCTCTTCTTTGATTTGGTATTCGATGACTTGGCGTTTTTCCTCGACCACCAAAATCTCGCGCAAACCCGCCGCAAACTCGCGGGTCGTCTGTGCCTCCAGCGGCCAGACCACGCCGACTTTGTGCACCCGAATGCCCATGCGCTGGCAGGTTGCATCGTCCAGCCCCAAGTCCAACAGCGCTTGGCGGGTGTCGTTGTAGGCCTTGCCCGAAGCGATGATGCCGAAGCGGTCTTGCGGGCCTTGAATGACGTTGTGGTTCAAGCGATTGGCGCGCACATAAGCCAAGGCGGCGTACCACTTGTGGTCCAACAAGCGCTCCTCTTGCACCAAAGCCGCGTCGGGCCAGCGGATGTGCACGCCCCCCGGCGGCATCTCAAACTCTGGCGTCACGATCTGCACGCGGTTGATGTCCATGTCCACACGCGAGCTGGACTCCACCACCTCTTGAATGGTCTTCATGCCCGTCCACACCCCGGCGAAGCGACTCAAGGCCAGCGCGTGCAAGCCCATGTCCAAGACCTCTTGCACGTTGGACGGGAAAAACACCGGCAGTCCGCAAGCCTTGAAGATGTGGTCACTTTGGTGCGCCGCCGTCGAACTCTTGGCCACGTGGTCGTCACCGGCCACCGCCAGCACGCCACCCCAGGGCGTGGTGCCCGCCAAGTTGCCGTGTTTGAACACGTCTGAACACCGATCCACCCCGGGGCCCTTGCCGTACCAAATGCCAAACACCCCGTCGTAGCGCTGCGGCGCCTGCGGCGCAAAGCCCAACTGCTGCGTGCCCCAGACCGCCGTGGCCGCCAACTCTTCGTTGACGCCTGGCTGAAAACTGATGTGGTGGGCCTTCAAACGCTCGGCTTCGCGGTGCAACATCTGGTCATATGAGCCCAAGGGCGAGCCCCGATAACCACTGATGAAGCCCCCCGTGTGCTTGCCTTGCTGCGCGTCGCGCAAATGTTGCACCAGCGGCAAGCGCACCAAAGCGTGGATGCCACTCATGAACGCGTAGCCGTGATCCAAGCTGTACTTGTCCTCCAAAGACATGGCCGCCAGTTGTTGGGGGTCAATCGGTGCGTTCATCGCCGTCTCCTGTGGGTGGGGGTGCCGCTTGCGCGCTTGCTGTCGAGTGTGCGCGTGGCCTGGTCGCTGTGCAAACCTTGTCCGCGGCAGTGTAGGGGGATTGCGCGGATAAGTGCTTTCGTTTTGGCGACAGCTTTGCGATGATGTCGCAAGAATCTTTCGCAAAAACACGCATGAACGAAAACCTAGACTCATTTGATTGGCGCATCTTGCAAGAATTGCAACTCGACGGCCGCCTGACCAATGCCGAGTTGGCCTCCCGCGTGGGCCTGAGCGCCGCGCCTTGTTGGCGCCGTGTGCGCGCCCTGGAAGACGCGGGCTACATCACGGGCTACCGCGCCGTGCTGGACCGACGCAAACTGGGCTTGGGGGTCTTGGCCTTTGTGCGCCTGGATGCCGAGCGCAACGACGAAACCGCCACCCGTGAGTTGGAAGCCGCTTTGCGCGAGCGCCCCGAGGTCGTGGCCTGCCACTACATCAGCGGCAAAGGCACTTTTGAGCTGCAAGTCTTGTGCAAAGACCTGGACGACTACGCCGAGTTCGCCCGCCAGGTCTTGATCAAGCTGCCCCACGTGCAAGACCTAGAAACCCGCTTCTCCTTGGGCGAAGTCAAAGACCAGGCGCCACTGAATTTGGTCGCGTTGCAAGGCACGCGCTGATCCACCACGCCCGCGCACTCACTGCGGCGGCGTCACCCCTCGCGGCCACAGCACCCACAGTTGCAGCGGTTGTTTCAGGCCTGCGGCCAAGTCGTGGGCGGCGTCGCCCCAACCCGTGAAGAAGTCGGCGCGCACGGCCCCTTTGATCGCGCCGCCCGTGTCTTGGGCCATGACCCAGCGTTGGGTGTTGAGCGTGGGGCCTTGGGTGCTGAGCCACACCGGGGTGCCGTAAGGAATGCTGCGCTTGTCCACGGCAATGGAGCGCATGGGGGTCAGCGGCACGCCTTGGGCGCCACGCGGGCCTTCTTCGACGTGAACGCCGTCCAACACTTCTTCGCGGAAAAACACCAAGCGCGGGTTGGCCCACAACATCTCTTGCACACGGCCGGGGTTTTGCGCGGCCCAGGCACGAATGGCGTCCCAGGTGCCCGCTCGAATCTCGCCACGGTTCAAGAGCCAACGCGCCACGCTTTGGTAGGTTTGGCCGTTGTGCCCGGCGAAGGCCAGGCGCACGGTGCGTTCGCTGCCGTCGGCCTCGCGCACCACCATGCGGCCAGAGCCTTGGATTTGCAGCAGCAAGGCATCAATCGGGTCACTCAACCACAACAACTCGCGGCCAGCCAAAGCGGCTTGGGCGCGCGGGTCTTGCTCGGCCTGTTGGCGGGTGTACCAGCTGTCGCCCGCTCGCCAGCCGCGCGGGGTGGCGTGCAAGGGCACGCGGTGCTGCGCGTCGGGCTGGCGCGTGGCGTGCAAGACGGGCTCGAAGTAGCCCGTCAACAAACCTGCGCTGGCTCCGCTGTGTTCAGTGACTTGGTAGGGCTGCCAAGTGCGCACCAACCATGCCACGCGCTCGGCCTCGCTGGCCAAGGCCAGCGGGCGCAAGCTGGCGCAAGCGGCTTCGGTGCCCGCCAGGGGTCGGGTGCAACTGCGCAACCAAGCCGACCACACTTGGTGCACGTCGTCGCTTTGCACCCCGGGCAGTGCCGACCAAGGCACGGGCTGCCACTGGGCCACCGGGCGGCTGACGGCAGCGGGCAGGCTTTGTGCGGCGTCCCACGCCAGCCACTGCGCCCAATCGCCACCGTCGACCGACGGCGTGGGCACAGCGGGTTCAGGGCTTTGCACCGGGGGCGTGGTGCAGGCGGCCAACAAGACCAGTATGCTTGCGGCCCATGTTTGTCGAATGTGTTGGAGCAGGTGTCGCATGTGGTTGTTGCTGCTAGAGGCGCTGGCCGCCGGTGGGATTTTGATTTTCATTGTCTGGTGGACCATGTTTTCCGGTCGCCAAGGCGGCGAGCCGCCCCGCGACGACGCGAGCCAGCCGACCAAGCCACCCCGGGGCGAACCCTAACACCGACCCAGAAGCCTTGCGCGCCAACGCCATGGCCTCGGTCATCGCGCCGGGATGGAGCGCAGCGGCTTGAGCGCAGGCGCCTCCAAGGGGGGCAAGACGGCGTTTGGCTTGGCCGGCGCATCGCTGGCGGGCGTTCGTGCAGGCGCGGGGTTGCCCCCCGTGGTCGAACTGGCGGCTGGCTTGGGGGGCGGTGCGGCGGCTGGGGCGGCTGAGGCGCGCACAGGTGCTGGCGCTTGTTGTTGCCCGGTTTGGATGTTTTCCACCTGCGGGTCTTGCCACGAACCCGTGACGTGCATGGCGCGCACATTGGCGTTGGCCACGGCGTTGCCGAACACCTTTTGCGCCACATAAGTGGCCAAGCCCACCACCGGGTTGGCCAAACCCGCCCACAAGGACAAGGTGCCCGCGTCGACTTGGGGCAGGACCAAGACCTGCAGGTCTTGGCTTTCGTCGATCACGTTGGCGCGACCTTCGATCAACACCACCGCAGACGGGCCGCGCATGGCCATGTCGCGGGTGAACAGCACGCCGTCGTCGATTTGCGCCCGCCCTTTGACGCTGTCAAACGCAAAGCCTTGGTTGAACACATCGCGAAAGTCCAGCAGCAAGCGCCTGGGCAGCGACTGCAAGCTCAAGACCCCCAACAATTTGGCGATGCCCGGGTCAGCCTTCAGGAACTGTCCAGCGCCAACGTCCAGGTGCAAAAATCCCGCCAAGCTCTTTTTGTCGAAGTTCAAGGGTGAGCCCTGCCAAGACAACTGGCCTTTGAGTTGACCCGCGCCGCCTTTGATCACGCCGGGCATGTCAAAACGCGCCAACAAGCCGCCCGTGTCTCGGATGTCCAAAGACACGTCCAAAGCCGTGCGCCGCCACAGGCCTTGCGCCGCCGCCATCAAGTCCACGTCCACCGGCGCCCACAAGCCTTTGGCGCTGAAGGTCGCCTCGGGTGTTTTGGCGCCCAAGTGCTCCAAGCGCCATTGCGCCAGGCGGTGTTGGCCGCGCGTGACGATTTCGTTGCGGGCGCGCAAACTGACTTGGCCCCAATCGCGGCCCTTGAGGCTGAGTTGTTGCACTTCAACGTCCAGCGCGGGCAGCTCGCGGGGCTGCGCCGTCATGGCGGTTTCGACCTGCGCGACGGCAGAGGGCGTCAAGCGCAAACGCTTGAGTCTGGCCACGAGACGGCCTTTGGCCTCACCGGGCTCGTAGCGCAGCCAGCCCGCGAATTCGCGCGCTTGCACATCGGCGCGCCAGCCCGCGACGTCGGCTTGTGCGTCGAGGTTCACATCGGCAAAGTCCCAGCCCCCCAGTTGCA
>JALRFN010000114.1 GCA_023268425.1 Burkholderiaceae bacterium
CGACCACATGATGTTGGACGGCTTGGAAGATGCCTACGAACCGGGTCGCTCCATGGGTACATTTGGTGAAGACTGCGCCGAAAAGTATGGCTTCACCCGTGAGATGCAAGACCACTTCGCCATGACTTCGGTGCGCCGCGCGCAAGAGGCCACGGCTTCGGGTGCGTTCGCTGCAGAGATTGCACCGGTGACCGTCACGACCCGAAAAGGTGAAAGCGTCATCAGCGTGGACGAAGGTCCAGGCAAGATCAACGTGGACAAAATCCCCACGCTGCGCCCAGCATTCAAAAAAGACGGCACCATCACTGCAGCCGCTTCGTCGTCGATCAACGACGGCGCGGCGGCCTTGGTCTTGATGCGCGAATCCACAGCGGCTACCCAGGGCTTGAAGCCCTTGGCCCGCATCGTCGGTCACGCCACCCATGCGCAAGCGCCCAACTGGTTCACCACCGCACCGATCTTTGCGATGCAAAAGCTGTTCGCGGCCAACGGTTGGAGCGCCGAGAGCGTGGACTTGTATGAAATCAACGAAGCTTTTGCCGTGGTGCCCATGGCCGCCATGCACGACTTGGGCTTGCCGCACGAAAAAGTCAACGTCAACGGCGGGGCTTGTGCCCTGGGTCACCCGATTGGTGCCTCGGGAGCGCGCATCATCGTCACGCTCTTGCATGCGCTGCAGGCGCGTGGCGCCAAGCGCGGCGTGGCCTCGCTGTGCATTGGTGGTGGCGAAGCCACCGCCATGGGCATCGAACTGATCTGACGGGGGCTCGCGATGCTGTTGACCGAAGACCAAGTCATGATCCGCGATGCCGTGCGGGCGTTTGCGCAAGAGCAAATTTGGCCGCACGCGGCCCGTTGGGACAAAGAACACCACTTCCCCAAAGACGTGCACAAAGGCTTGGCCGACTTGGGTTGCTACGGCATTTGCGTGCCCGAATCGCTGGGCGGTGCGGGTTTGGATTACTTGACCTTGGCCTTGGTGTTGGAGGAAATCGCTGCTGGTGACGGCGGCACCAGCACCGCGATTTCGGTGACCAACTGTCCGGTCAACGCGATCTTGATGATGTACGGCAATGCCGCACAACAAGAGCAGTGGCTGCGACCCTTGGCGCAAGGCCAGATGCTGGGTGCCTTTTGTTTGACCGAGCCGCATGTGGGCTCTGACGCGTCGGCCATGCGCACCACGGCGGTCAAAGACGGCAACGACTACGTGCTCAACGGCGTCAAGCAGTTCATCACCAGTGGACAAAACGGTGATGTGGCCATCGTCATCGCGGTCACTGACAAGGCCGCGGGCAAGCGCGGCATGAGTGCCTTCATCGTCCCCACGTCGGCGCCGGGCTGGACGGTGGCGCGCTTGGAAGACAAGCTGGGGCAGCACAGCAGCGACACCGCTCAAATCAACTTGGAGCAATGCCGCATCCCAGCGGCCAACCTGATTGGTCAAGAGGGCGAGGGTTACAAAATTGCCCTCTCCGCGCTGGAGGGGGGCCGCATTGGCATCGCCGCGCAAAGCGTGGGCATGGCGCGCAGCGCTTTGGACGTGGCCATTGATTACGCCAAGCAGCGCGAAGCCTTTGGCAAACCGATTGTTGAGCACCAGGCGGTGGGCTTTCGCCTGGCCGAGTGCGCGACCAAGTTGGAGGCGGCTCGCCAGTTGATTTGGCACGCGGCCAGTTTGCGTGACGCGGGCAAACCCTGTCTCAAAGAAGCTGCGATGGCCAAATTGTTTGCCTCTGAAACTGCTGAAGCCGTGTGTTCGGCAGCCATCCAAACCTTGGGCGGCTATGGCGTGGTCAACGACTTCCCGCTGGAGCGTATTTACCGCGATGTGCGGGTTTGCCAGATTTACGAGGGCACCAGCGACGTGCAAAAAATCATCATCCAACGCGCCTTGGCGCATTGAGGTTGGACGGGTGCCACGGGCGCCCTCAGCCTTCTAAAATCGCGCCATGAAAATCATCATCTTGGGTGCAGGGCGCGTTGGCGAAAGTGTTGCTGAGAACCTGAGCAGCGAGCGCAACGACATCACGGTGGTCGACACCGACGCGCAGCGACTGCGTGATCTCGAAGACCGACTGGAGTTGCGTGGCGTACCGGGCAACGGCATCCAGCCCTCGGTCTTGCGCGAAGCGGGCATCGACGATGCTGACATGGTCATCGCCTGTGCAGCACAAGACGAAACCAATTTGGTGGTTTGCAAGCTGGCCAAATCGGTGTTCAACGTGCCCACCACGATTGCACGCTTGCGCTCCCCTGAGTTTCAAACCGGCAGTGATTTGTTGGCGGCCGATGGTTTTGGGGTGGATCGGGTGATTTGCCCTGAGGACTCGGTGATGGCTTACATCGACGAGCTGATTCAGTACCCAGAAGCCTTGCAGGTTTTGCACTTCTCGCAAGGCCGTGCCAGCTTGGTGGCGGTTCGGGTCACCCCTGGCAGCCGCTTGGCCGGTCACACCATCGCCAGCTTTCGCGAGCACTTTCCCGAGGCCGAGATGCGCGTGGTGGCTGTTTATCGCCACGGCCTGGACATCACGCCCGCAGTGGACACACGCATCCACGAGGGCGACGAGGTGTTTGTGGTCGCGGCGCGTCAGCAGTTGCGCGAGGTGTTGTTGGCCTTGCACCACCAAGACCAACCGGTGCAGCGCGTGATGATTGCTGGCGGCGGGCGCGTGGGTTTGCGCTTGGCGCGCCGCCTGTCCGAGACCTGCCACGTCAAGCTCTTGGAGCAAGACAAACGCCGCTGCGAATACCTGGCTGCCGAATTGCCCAACCACGTCTTGGTGTTGCGGGGTGATGCCACCGATGAAGACTTGTTGCGCGAAGAGGGGGTAGACGACATTGACCTGTTCCTGTCGCTGACCAGCGACGACGAGGACAACATCATGGCGGCGATGTTGGCCAAGCGCATGGGCGCGCGCCGGGTCATGGCCTTGATCAACCGCCGGGCCTACGCGGACATGATGGAGGGCTCGACCATCGACATCGCGATTTCGCCCTCCCAAACCGTGATCGGTGAACTGCTCGCGCACGTGCGCCGAGGCGATGTGGCGGCGGTGCACAGCTTGCGTCGGGGGGCGGCGGAGGCCATCGAGGCGGTCGTCCGTGGTGACCGCAAGACCTCCAAGTTGGCGGGCCGTCGCGTCGAAGAGCTGCGCTTCCCATCGGGCGCCAGCTTGGGGGTGATCGTGCGCGGCGAAGGCGAGGCCGCGCGGGTCTTGATGCCGCACCACGACACCGTGATCGAAGAAGGTGATCACGTGATCTTGTTCTTGCGCAACAAGCGCATGATCCGCGAGGTCGAGCAGTTGTTTCAGGTCAGCGCGACCTTTTTGTTCTGAGGCGCGCCATGTACGACTTTCGCCCCGTGTTTGCGGTCTTGTCGCGCGTCATGTTGGTCTTTGCTTTGGCCTTTCTCGTGCCCCTGGCGTGGTCCTGGGGCTTGGATGACGGCTTGCGCCACCTGTGGCTCGGCAGCGGGGTACTCACAGCCTTGTCGGGTTTGGCCCTGATGTGGCTCACCCAGCGCCACCGGCGAGAGCTGCGCACGCGTGACGGCTTCATGTTGGTCAACCTGGTCTGGTTCGTGTTGCCGGGGTTTGCGGCCTTGCCCTTGTATTGGGCGATCCCCCACGCGACCTGGGTCGACGCTTACTTCGAGTCGGTCAGCGGCTTGACGGCCACGGGCGCCACGGTGTTCAGTGGTTTGGATCACTTGCCCACCTCGGTGAACATTTGGCGCTGTTTTTTGCAGTTGTTCGGGGGCTTGGGCATCATGCTGTTGGTGGTGGCCATCCTGCCCTTGCTGGGCTTGGGCGGCGTGCAGGTCTACAAGGCTGAAACGCCTGGGCCAATGAAGGACAGCAAGTTAACCCCTCGGGTGACCGAGACCGCGCGTGGTTTGTGGGGGGTGTACGTCTTGCTGTCGGTGGGGTGTTTGCTGGGCTACCGATGGGCGGGCATGTCGTGGGCCGACGCCTTCATGCACATGAGCACCACCGTGAGCTTGGGCGGCTTTTCGTCCAAAGACGCCAGCTTGGGGCACTTCGACTCGGTGGCGGTCGAAGGCGTGGCCATGGTGTTCATGTTGCTGGCGGGGGTGAGTTTTGCGCGCTACTTCATCGTCTGGCGTGCGCGCTCACTGATGCCGCTGTGGCGCGACATCGAGGTGCGTTATTACCTTGGGGTGTTGGCGGCAGCCATGGTGATCTTGGTCGCGGTTTTGCTGGCGCATGAGGTCACTGACGACGCGGTTCAAGCCCTGCGTTGGAGCGCGTTTCAGGTGTTGTCTTTGGCGACCACGACGGGTTATGCGACCACCGATTACGGTTTGTGGCCGGTGTTTGCGCCCGTGCTGCTGGTGTTTCTGGGCTGCTTTGTCTCGTGTGCGGGCTCGACCGGCGGGGGCATCAAAATGGTTCGCGGCATTTTGCTGGTCAAACAAGCCCACCGCGAGTTGGTGCGCACCATCCACCCACGGGTGGTCAATCCGGTGACACTTGGGGGTGTTGCCACGCCCAACAGCGTGCTACAAAACGTGTTGGCGTTCATGCTGATTTACGGCGCATCGATTGTGCTGTTGAGCTTTGTCATGCTGCTGTCTGGCGCCGACATCGTCACCGCCCTGTCTTCGGTGGTGGCTTGCGTGAACAACATTGGCCCCGGCTTGGCGGGGGTGGGCCCGGCCTCGAACTTTGGTGTGTTGACCGAGTTCCAGATCTGGACGCTGACCTTCGCCATGATGTTGGGCCGCTTGGAAATGCTGTCGATTTTGGTCTTGTTGACCCGTGAGTTTTGGCAGCGTTGACGTGGTCGTGTTGAAGGGGCGTGTTGGTCGACAGGTCCTCGGTTTTCAAGTCAAGGAGTGAACAAGATGCCCATCACCAAAGGATTCCGCGTGCTGGTTGACGAAGCCATGGCGCAAGTCACCACCTACACCGTCGAGCAAGTGCTTCAACGCCTGGACAGTGACAAGACGCTGCAAATCGTTGACATCCGCGATGTGCGCGAGCTGAAGGCCGGCGGCACGGTGCCGGGTTGCATCCATGCGCCGCGCGGCATGTTGGAGTTTTGGGTCGACCCCGAGTCGCCTTATCACAAATCCATTTTTGCCGACGAGAGCAAAGAGTTTGTCTTGTTCTGCGGCGCGGGCTGGCGCAGTGCCTTGGCGACCAAAACCCTGCAAGACATGGGCATGACCAATGTCGCCCACATCGACGGCGGTTGGGCGGCTTGGAGCAAGTCGGGCGCACCCACCGAAACCTTGGACGAGCACCTGGCCCATCGCAAGGCCCACTGAGCGCGTGGTGTCGGCTGCCGACGCGCCTTGCCCTTGCGGGCGCTTGAACGACAAAGGCCGGGTCTTCGGTTTCGGCGCTTGTTGCGCGCCCGTGCTGGTGGACGCGTCGCGCGCCAGCACCCCAGAGGCCTTGATGCGCTCGCGTTACACCGCGTTTGTGCTGGGTGATGTGAAGCACCTTCTGGCCACATGGCACCCCAGCACCCGGCCTGCGGATTTGGATTTGGAGCCTGGCATCAAGTGGCTGGGCTTGGCGGTCAAGCGTTGCGCACAGAGCGACGAGACACACGGCACGGTGGAGTTTGTCGCCCGCTCGCGCATGCATGGCCAAGGCCAGCGCCTGCACGAAACCAGCCGTTTTGTCCGCATGTCTGGCCAATGGTTTTATCTGGACGGCGACCTGGCTTGACCTGTGTGGCGCCGTTTGAACGCTGGAATGTGTTGGGTTTCGGCAATTTCGCGCCTGAGCCCAAAGCGGTGCATCGATTGGGCCGTATATTGCGCGCATGACGCGCAAGCCATGGATTCATAGGTGTTACTTCGCACGCCGCATCGCCGTTGCGGCGTACGCTTTGGCGTGCGCGCTGCACGGGGCTGCGGCACAGTCACCAGACTCCCCAAAAAACCAGAGTGAAGCCACCGCAGACGCTGCAGCCGCGAAGCCAGCGCAGGCGCGTTTCGAGCTGCAAGTGCAAGCGCCAAGCGCCTTGCAGGCGATGTTGCTCAAGCACATGGACTTGCAACGTTTTCGCCATTTGGCGGATTTGGACGCCCTGGAGTTGACGCGCTTGCTGGAGGCGGCGCCGCAGAATGCGCGTGATTTGTTGGCGACACAGGGGTTTTTCGCGCCGCGCATCGAGATTGAACACGACAGCGAGGCGCGCAGTGACGCGCCCTTGGGGTTGGTGCGCATCCATGTGGAACCCGGTGGGGCCACACAAGTGCACAGCGCGGACGTGTATTGGCGCGGCGACATCGCCGACGCTGCTGATGCAGGCCAACAGCGCGAAGCCGCTCAGCGGCAGCTGCGACAGCAAGTGGGCAAAGCCTTCTCGCAAAGCGAGTGGAGCGCAGCGAAAACGCGGGCTTTGCGCGAACTCACGGTGCTGCGTTACCCGCGCGCGCAGGTGGTCAACAGCCTCAGTGACATCGATGCGCAAGCTGGGCAGGCGCATTGGCACCTAGAGCTGGACTCGGGCGAACGCGTGCGCATCGGTGACGTGCGCGTGGAGGGTGGTACCCGTTATGACCCCGCGATTGTGGTGCGCCGCGTGCGTTTGGCGGGTCTGGATGTGGGGGCGGATTACAGCCTGAGCCAACTGCAAGACGCACAGCAGCAAATCGCCAGCAGCCCGTATTTCACCTCGGTGTACGCCTATGCCGACTTGGACCCGGCTGCGGCAGATGCGCAAGGGCGGGTGCCGGTGGTCGTCAAAGTGAGCGAGGCCTTGCCGCAAAAAGTCGTGTTGGGTGTGGGTGGCAGCACCGACAGTGGCGCACGCTTGTCCTTCGAACACAGCCATCTGCGCGTGCCGGGCATCGACTGGCGTGCTCGTCAGGTGCTGAAACTACAAGGCAATGACCAGTCCTTGCGCTCAGACTGGCAAGCGCCGATTGACGACAAGGGGTGGCATTGGTTGGTCAGTGGCAGTTGGACGCGCCAAGTGGACGCGACGACGACGACACGCGGCTTGCGCCTGAGCGCCGGGCGCTCGCAAGAAAGCGCAGCCTTGGACCGCCGCTACTACTTGCAGTTGGACCGCGCGCGCACCAACAATTCGGCTTCCGTGATCGCCTCCTCACAAGGCAACGAAACCGCGCTGTCAGCCAACCTGGGGTGGACATGGCGTCGCTTTGACAACATCCCTTATCCCGACACTGGCTACGGCCTGGGCTTGAATGTGGGCGTGGGCACCACCTTGAACCCAACTCGGGTGCCGTTTGCGACCGCCCATGCGCGTTGGCTGACCTATTGGCCATTGGGGGAACGCGTGGCCAGAGACGACGGCGAGCGCCCAGGCATTGAGTCCGAAAAGCCAAAGCGCAGTGCCAACGGCCGCTTGGCCTTGCGTTTGGAGGGCGGTGCGGTGTTGACACGCGCCAGCGCGCCGATTCCCGACACCCTGCTGTACCTTGCGGGTGGCGACAACAGCGTGCGCGGTTATGGCTTGCGTGACATCGGCGTGATCTTGGCCGACGGCAGTGTCGCGGCAGGCCGCTACTTGATGGTGTCGAGCTTGGAGTGGCAGCGCCCCATCACCGCCAAGGGTGAGCGTACGGACTGGGAAAGCGTGGTCTTTGTCGACGCCGGTGCCGTCAGCAACGAACTCAGCCATTTGCAAGCCCAGGTCGGCGTGGGCGTGGGGGCGCGCTACAACAGCCCAGTGGGGCCAGTGCAAATGGATTTGGCCTATGGCGTGTCCGTCAAACGCTTTCGGCTGCACCTGAGTGTGGGGTTTGCGTTTTGAGTGCAAGCACGCAGAACCCCGCCGCGCCAGCGACCTCGCCGACTCCGGTGCGGCGGCGCTGGCCAAAAATCGGCTTGACTGTCTTCTTGGCCGTTGGTGTGGCTTTCGGCTTGCTGCTGGGCGGGGCTTGGACTTGGGCGGGCACTGAGGGCTCCTTGGCCACGGTTTTGTCGTGGGCGCAACGCTGGAGTGCGGGCGCCAGTGCGCAAGTGGGCACGGTGCAAGTGCAGGGTGCGCAAGGCAGCTTGCGCCACGGCGGGCGCGTGGCCGAATTGCGCTGGCAGCGAGACGGCTTGACGGTGCAGGCCCAGGGTTTGGAGTGGACCCTGGGTGATGAGGTGTGGTGGGGTTGGTGGAAGGGGCGTGGTTTGCAAATTCCAGCGGTGAGCGTGGCCTCGGTGCAGGTCCAAGACCAGCGGGCACCGACACCGACCCAGCCGTTGCAAGAGCTGAGCTTGCCTTTGGCGCTGGGGCTGAACTTTGCGGTGGGTGAGTTCACGCTCAGTGGCCCAGCGCGTTTGAGTTTGTCCGACATCGAAGGCCACTACGCTTACGGCCAGGGCGCACCGGCGGGTGCAACGCCCCAGGCTTGGCCCGCCCTGCCGTCGAGCACCCCGAGCGCGCAAGGCCATCGTTTGTGGCTCAAGCGGCTGCGCCTGGCCCAAGGCGAGTACAGCCTGTCTGCTCAGTTGGGGGGCTTGGCGCCCATGCCCGTTGTGGTGCGCGTGCAAGCCCTGGTCGATGCTGCGGTGGCGGGCGCGCAGCCACCCGTACAGATGCAAGTGCAAGGCCAGATCCAAGGCACGCTCAGCGGCGCTGGCGCGGTGCTCCAGGTGGATGCACAAGCGCACGCGGTGGGTGCTTCGCCATCGGCCAAACCCTTGTTGTCGGCGCGCGCCGAAATCTTGCCCTGGGCAAAGCAGCCCGTGCGCAGCGCCGATGTGCAGGCCCAAGCCTTGAACGTGGCGGCTTTTTGGCCCTCAGCGCCAGCAACGGCACTGAGCGGTCATGTGCAGGTAAAGCCCGAGGGCGAGGCATGGTTGGCGGACCTTGATGTGCGCAACGCCCGCGTTGCGCCAGCAGATCAAGGTGGATTGCCATTGCACGCCTTGAGCTTGCAGTTGAGTCAGCGCGGGGAGACCTGGACCGTGAAACACTTGAAGGCCAGTGTGGGCACAGGCCAAGTGCAAGGGCAGGGCGAAGTGCGTGTGCGCCATGAGCCCCAGGGTTTGGTTTGGGACGAAGCCCAAGCGCAGCTTGCCATCCAAGGGGTGCAGGTACAACAGCTGTGGAGCAGCCTGGGTGCGGCGGCCGTGAACGGACAGGTGCAAGTCAAACAATTGCCACAAGCAGCAGGCGCAGGCGGCGTGGTGGTGGAAGCGGACGTGCAAGCACTGGTGCCCGCCCAAGCCCAGCTCGACGCGGCCAAGCCGCGCTTGCGCCTGCAAGCCCAGTGGCAAGCCCGTGACCCGACCTGGCAACGAGGCGTGCTGACGCTGCGCGAGGCGCGTTTGAATGCCGCGCAAAGCGAGTGGGACGTCCAAGGGCAATGGGACAGCGAGCGCCAAGACTTTGACGGACATTGGGTCGCGCGCATGCCCGGCGCGCAGCTCCAGGGGCAAGGGGTCTTGGCCGCCACGCGTGGCCAGGGTGATGCCCAAATCGCCTGGAGTGACGCTGAGCACTGGTGGGCTTGGTTGCGCGGCTTGCAGCGACTTCCCGTGCTCGGGCCCTTGGTGCGTGAAGCCTTGGCCAGCCAGTCTCAGCTGACGGTGTCGGGCCAGGCCCAAGCGCAGCTGAAGTGGGCGGGGGGCTGGGCGTCGTGGCTTGGCCCGCGTGGGCCGTCTCGTCCTGCCCGCGCGCCAGTTCAGCCCGTGCCGAGCTTGCAAGCAGAGTTGACGGTGCCGCAGTTGAAGCTGCAAACCCAGGCCGATGCGAGTCCGCTGACTTGGAAAGACACGCGCTTGCAGGTGGCAGGGCCGATGAACGCCTTGCGGCTGCAGACCCAGGCGCAGTTGGCTGTTGCTGCGGGGGTGCTGCGCCTGAACAGCCAAGGGGAGTTGCGCAGTGCCAGTTCTCCGCTGGTGGAAGGCGATGCGTCGCTGACGCAGTTGTCGGTGCAGTGGCAAGACCGTGGCGACGCCGCCAAGGCCGCGAGCTGGGCGCTCAGCAGCGCGCAGGACTTGCATGTGCAGTGGGCGCAAGTGCAGTCGGCTTGGCGGGTGGACGCGGGCTCGGGCCGCTTGTTGCTGCGCGAGGGCGGTGCCAGCCGGTCGGCCGCCACCACACCCATTGTCTTGGCCTGGCAGCGCCTGAGGTGGCAGGACCAGACCCTGGACACACAGGGGCAGTTGCAGGGTTTGACTTGGGCGTGGCTGCAGCGCTTGGCGGCACGTGGGCAAGCACCAGGCGCTGAGTCTGCTTTGGCCGGCAGCGGCTTGGACGGTGACCTGGTTTTGGGGGGTGCTTGGCGCGCACGTTTGCCACTGGAGCGTTTGGGTGCGTCGGAGCTTGATGTGGTCTTGCAACGCGAGCAAGGCGACTTGCGCTGGCGCAACCCGGGCGTGCGCAACAGTGCGCCTCTGGTGGCGGGCATCCGCGAGGCGCGCCTGGCACTGACGGTACAAGGCGGGCAAGCCCAAGCCCAGTTGCGATGGGACACACAGGCTATGGGGCAAGCCAAAGCGGACGCGCGCGTCCCCTTGAGTACCAGCGCGGGTGCGGCGTTGGCAGATGGCTTGCCGCCGTCCACGCCCCTGCAAGGGCGGGCGGAGTTGCATCTGCCCGAGCTGGGTGTGTGGTCGCGCTTCAGTCCACCGGGGTGGCGTGTGCGCGGCCGCTTGGACGGCGAGTTCAGCTTGGCCGGTAGCTTGGCGCAGCCGGATTGGCGAGGTCAAGTGTCAGCCGACGATGTGGCCTTGCAATCGGTGGTGGATGGCATCGCCTTCACCCAGGGGCAGTTGCGGGCCACGCTTTCCGGTGAGCGCATCGACGTCCAACGCCTCAGCCTACAAGGCCAAGGCGGCAAAGAGGCCGGGGGGCAGCTTGAGGCCACTGGTCACGCGCAGTGGTCGGTGTTGCCAGGCAGCGCGCAGCGACAGCCGCAGGTGCATTTGCAGGCCAAAGCGGAGCATTTGCGTTTGTCCACTCGGGTGGACCGACGCATGGCGGTGTCGGGTCAGTTGAGTGCCGATTTGCAAGGCGAATTGTTGACGGTGCGCGGTCAATTGCGCGCCGACGCCGCGCAAATCATCTTGCCCGATGAATTGGCGCCGAGCTTGGGGGACGACGTGGTGGTGCGCGGCACGCGCGCGCTGGAGGCAGACAGCGGTGGCCGCAGGGTCAAGCCCGATGTGGACATCCAGTTTGACTTTGGCCCCCAGTTTGTCGTGCGAGGCCAAGGCATAGACACGCGCTTGGCAGGTCAGGTGCGGGTGCGCGCGACGCCAGACCTGCCCAGCCCGCGCGCGCTGGGCGAGGTGCGCACAGTGGCGGGAACTTATCGCGCCTATGGCCAAATCATGAACATCGAGACCGGCATCTTGCGCTTCACCGGTCCCTTGGACGACCCCTCCTTGGATATCTTGGCCCTGCGCAAATTGCCCTCAGACGCCGAGCAGCGTGTGGGCGTGCGGGTGACAGGCAGCGCGCAAACGCCTGTGGCTGCGCTGTATGCAGAGCCTGATTTGCCCAATGTGGACAAGTTGGCCTGGTTGGTGTTGGGGCGCCCGGCTTCTGCGGCAGGTGCGCAGGCCTTTGTTTTGCAACAAGCTGCGCAACAACTGTTGGCGCGCAGTGGACAAACTTCGGACAAAAGTTTGGCGCAGACTTTTCAACTGGACGCCCTGGGCTTGATTGACCACGTTGACGGCAACGACCCCGAGGCCACACAAACCGCGCTGGTGCTGGGCAAGCGCTTGTCGGACAAGCTCTACTTGAGTTATGAACAAACCCTCAACGGCACCATGAGCACGGTGTCCATGCTCTACAACTTGTCGCGCCGCTTCACTTTGCGCGCGCGCGCAGGCACTGAAAACGCCATCGACTTGATCTTCACCTTGCAATACCAGTGAAGCCTTGGCGGGCCGCCGCCATGCGCTAAGCTGCGCGGCAATGCGAAGGCTGGAGTGATGGGCGATGACGTTTGAAGCGGTGCTGTTTGATTGCGACGGGGTCTTGGTGGACAGCGAGTCCATCACCTGTGGCGCTTTGCGCGACATGTTGGCGGCTTCGGGCTGGGAGATGACACTGCAGGCCTGCATGGCGCAGTTCGTGGGCAAAACCGTGCGCAGTGAAAGCGCGTTGATCGAGGCGAACACCGGACAACCGTTGACCGATGCCTGGATGGCCGCGTTTTATGCCGAGCGCGATCGGCGCCTGCGCGAACGGGTGCAAGCGGTGGCCAGTGCCCACGCCTTGGTGGCCGCCGCTGCGGCGCACACGCAAGGCCGCATCGCCGTGTGCTCGGGCGCCGACAAACCCAAGATCTTGATGATGCTGGCGCATGTTGATTTGCTCGAGCCCTTTGGTGAGCACGTCTACAGCGGCCACGACCTGCCGCGCAGCAAGCCCTTTCCCGATGTGTATCTGGCCGGGGCAGCTGCGCTGGGGGTAGACCCCAAGCGTTGCCTGGTCATTGAAGACACCCCCACAGGCGTGCAGGCCGGTTTGGCCGCCGGCGCGACCGTGTGGGCTTTCACCGGCTTGCACCAACAAGACCTGAGTGCAATGGGCGTTCAGCGCAGCTTTGGCGACTTGGCCGACATGGCTGCAGCCCTCTCCGAGTGATGCACATCAAGCGGCGATCGGCGCCGGGTCCGTTGGAGCTTGAATCGGGGTGATGTGCGCCCGGCTGGCCACAAATTCTGGACGCGTGGCGCTTGGGCCGTAGGGGTCTTGTACCGCGTTGCACATGGCGTTGTAGACGAAAAATGCATTGCTGCGAGCCCAGGGAGTGATGTTGCCGTTGGAGCCGTGCAGGGTATTGCAATCAAACACGATCACCGCGCCTGGAGCAGCCTCGACGGTGACCAAGCCGAGTGTCTCGACCATCTGCGCAATCGCCTCGGCCGAGGGCACGCCAAATGTTTGGCGTTGCAGCGATTGTTTGAAGTGGTCTTGTGGCGTTTCCCCTAGGCAGGTGATGTACTGGCGGTGTGAGCCCGGGATCAGCATCAGCGGACCGTTTTGAGCGTGGTTCGCCGTCAAAGTCACCGACATGCTGACGGCCCGCATGCGGGGCATGCCGTCTTCGGTGTGCCAGGTTTCGAAGTCGGAGTGCCAATCAAACGCTTGGCCATGAAACGCGGGTTTGTAGTTCAAGCGCGATTGGTGGATGTAGACCTGGTCGCCC
Source organism: Burkholderiaceae bacterium (assembly GCA_023268425.1). Classification (GTDB taxonomy): domain Bacteria; phylum Pseudomonadota; class Gammaproteobacteria; order Burkholderiales; family Burkholderiaceae_C; genus RS62. The sequence continues at coordinate 13,124 of JALRFN010000114.1, forward strand.
AGCAGCGCCTGCGCCCTGGCGCGCAGGCGGTCATCTTGTGCAACGCGCTGCCACAGTGCTTGACTGGCGTGGATTTGAAACAGCGAGCGCAGGGCTTGTCCGCCCGGTTCGGTGATCGCGGCCTCAGCTGCGCAACATGCTGCATCGGTGCGCATGCGCAAGGCGTCGGTTTGCATGGCCTGGATTTCCGAGGCGTCAAAGACGTCGTTCCAAACCACAAAGCCATCGCGTTCAAAGGCCTCAATGTCCGTCAAACGCCAGCCAGCGGCCAGCAAGTCTTCGCGTGCGCCGTGCACGACGGGGTCCTGTCGCGGCAGCCATTGCGTTTGCTGGCCATAGCGAGAGGGGTAAAGGTCGTCTCGAGCAGTCAACATCGGCTTCAATCCTCGATGGCGTCGGCGCTGAGTGCGTAGGCGCCTTCGGCGTTGTGTACCTCATTGCCGTGCAGTGGCGGGTTGAATACACAGGCCATTTGCATTTCCTCGGTCGCGCGCAGGACGTGCGCGTCGTGTTGGTCGAGTACGTACAAGGTGCCAGGTTCGATGGCGTGCACCTCGCCATTGGCTTGGTTGGTGATGCTGCCGCGACCACTGATGCAATACACCGACTCGGAGTGGTTTTGGTAATGCATGTGCAATTCGGCATCGCGGTAAATGGTGGTGATGTGGAAGGAGAAGCCCACGCCATCCTTGGCCAGCAGCATGCGCACGCTGTTCCAGCCCTTGCTGTTGATTTGGCGTTTGGTGTCTCTGGTGGCTTGTAGGGTGCGAACAATCATGGCGAGTCCTTTCAGTCTTGGTTGGTGGTGGCGATGTCAAAGTGCACTTCGCGTTGAGGCCAGCTTGAGATGCCTTGGGTGACGCGTTTCATGGCTGCCTCGACGCGGTTCAAACCGTCTTCCAGCTCGGCGTCGCTGATGGTCAAGGGACACAAAAACTTCAACACCTGGTCATCGGCGCCACTGGTCTCAATCACCACGCCCTCCTCAAAGGCTGCACGTGCAATTGCCGAAGCCATGGCGCCGGTGATGCAGTCAATGCCTTGGAACATGCCGCGCCCCTTGGTGTCAAATTGACCGCGCCCCCAGCGGGTGGCCATTTGGTCTAGGCGCTGCGACAGGCGGCGGCCTTTGCGCTCGACGTCTTGGGCGAATTGCGTGTTTTGCCAAAACGTGTCGATGGCAGCTTTGGCCGTCACAAAAGCCAGGTTGTGACCCCGGAAAGTGCCGTTGTGCTCGCCGGGTTGCCATTGGTCGAGTTCGGGCTTGAACAAGACCACGGCCAAGGGCAAGCCGTAGCCGGAGAGTGACTTGGACAGTGTGACGATGTCCGGTTGAATCCCGGCCTCTTCAAAACTGAAGAAGCGCCCCGTGCGCCCGCAACCGGCTTGGATGTCATCGACGATGAGCAACACACCATGCTTTTGGCAAACATCGGCCAAATTGCGCAGCCACTCGGTGGAGCAGGCGTTGATGCCGCCTTCGCCTTGCACGGTCTCGACGATCACCGCAGCGGGTCTGTCCACGCCGCTGCTGCCGTCGGCAATGGCTTTGTCCAAGAACACGGTGGTGTCGATCTCAGCCCCCAAATAGCCGTCATAGGGCATGCGCACCACGCCGCCCATGGTCACGCCAGCGGCGCCCCGGTGGTGCTGGTTGCCGGTGGCGGCCAAGGCGCCCATGCTGACGCCGTGAAAGCCGTTGGTGAAGGCCACGATGGTTTCACGACCCGTGACCTTGCGCGCCAGTTTCATCGCGGCCTCTACGGCGTTGGTGCCGGTGGGGCCAGTGAACTGGACTTTGTAGTCCAAGCCGCGCGGCGCCAAGATGTATTGGCGCAGCGATTGCAAGAAGCCCGCTTTGGCTTGGGTGTGCATGTCCAAGCCGTGCACGATGCCATCGGCTTGCACATAGTCCAGCAATGCGGTTTTCAGCGTGGGGTGGTTGTGGCCGTAATTCAGCGTGCCCGCGCCGGCCAAAAAGTCCAGATATTCGCTGCCATCTTGGTCGCTCAGGTGGCTGCCTTTGGCCGCGTTGAAGACGCAGGGAAACGCGCGCGAGTAGCTGCGCACATTGGATTCAAGTTCACGAAAAATCTGCATGGAAAGTCCTTTCAGAGGTCAGATGGGGTGTGTGGGTGGGCTTTGCTCAGAGGCCCGATGGCCAACAGCATTTCGCTGTCGTGTTGGCCGGCCAGGTGCTGGTCACGGTCGAACATGACGGCAACCTGGCATGCCGCTGATCGGCGGCGCGCCCAAGCCTTGAACAAGGCCCAGGAGGCTGAGTTGCTGGGCGTGATGGTGGTGTGCACGTGGCAGATGTCGCTCAACGCGGGGCGGGCCAACAGGGCGTCCAACATTCGGGTGGCCAAACCACAGCCACGGGCCAAGGGGTGTACGGCCACCTGCCAAACGAACAAGGTGTCCGGCGCTGCAGGCAAGCGATAACCGGTGACGCTGCCCATCAAGCGCGCCTCGGACCATGCGCCTACGGACGTGGCGCCGAAGTGCGTGGCTTGCAGCAGGTTGCAGTACAAGGAATTGCTGTCCAACGGGGGGCAGTCGGCCACCAACTGGTGCAACGCCGGGCCGTCGATGGTTTGTAGTGCGTGAAAAGAAAAATCGGAAGAGATGGGGAGGTTCAGGGGGCGGGAATCAGTCAAAACTCATCAGCGTCTCAATTGCTCCCGCGCGGGTGTCGGGTGCGTCGTCCAGGGCGGACGGGTTGAGGCGGGTCACTCGCTTGGCGAGGAAGAAACACAAAGCGGATTATAAATAACCAAAATTCATTTTGAATTGTATTTTTATTTTCCTTTGTGAATATAAGGGCTATGGCCTTGGTCGATGTCAAGAAACATTGTTGGACCTAAGATTGCAGAAAAGCGATCACTCACTTTGATGCTGATGTGCTGTGAATGCACGCCGCGCGCGGGCGAAGGCCTTGGATCATCGATGGCGTCAATGTGCGGATTGGCGCCAGGCTTGTGGTGTCACGCCTGTCCATTGCTTGAACGCGCGGATGAAGCTCTTTTCGTTGCGAAAGCCCACGGCGTCAGCGATTTGCTTAAGGGGTTTGTGGCTGCGTTGCAGCAACTCACAGGCCAATTGGCGACGCACTTGGTCTTTGAGGCTTTGCAGCGAGCTGCCTTCGGCGTGCAGTTGGCGGTGCAGGCTGCGCTCAGACATGGCCAGGGCGTGGGCCAGTGAGGTGGCGTCGCGCATGGTCTCGGGCTGTTGCTGCAGCAAGAGCCGCACTTGGCTGACCAACAAACGGTCGCGGCGGTAGTGGTGCACCGTCAGCGGCAGCGCCCGCTGCAACATGGCGCGGGCGTCGTCTTCGCTGCGGCAGGGTGCCAGCCGAAGGTAGCGCGCATCAAAGTGCAGGCGATGGGCGCAGGCCTCAAACTGCACCGGGCAGGGAAACAGCACGCCGTAAGCCTCGGCGTGCGCGGGTGCGGAAAAGGCGAACTCGGCGGCACGCAGTGCGATGCGCGAGTCCACGATCCAACTGGCGAAGCCCAGCAAGTTGCGCAGCAAGGTCACCACCGCAAATTCCGTGGCGTCAGCGGCCACGCCTGGTGTGTGCAGGGTCACGCAGGCCAGCTCATCGTCGCTGTGCAGTTGCCAGGACACGGCGCTGGTGAGCAGGCCGTGGTGGCGACACCAGCGCTTGAGGGCCACGGCCAAGTTGGGCGCGCTCAGCGAGGCGCGCGCCAGCAGCCCGTAACTGCCCCAAGGCAAGGGTCGCTCAAACCAACCCAAGGCCTCGTCGTCCAGGGCCTGCATGCAGCGTGCCGACAACTGCTCCATTTGAGCGGCGCTGATGCGGGCGTCGTCGTGGCGCAGATCGCTTGGCGCGATTTGCACCGCTTGCAAGATCGCTTCGCTGTTCAAGCCTCGCGCATCAACCGCTCGTGCCAATGCGCGTGCAAAGGCCATGGGGGTGGCGTTGCGCGGTGTGATGGGGGCTTGGGCGGTGCTCATGGCTGGCAGGATATGCAACCTGAGTGTCGCACATTGCACTGCGTTGCGCCTTAAGCTGCGGCACATTGCCATTTGCCGGCTCGCTGGGCGGGTGGCGCATGCACAGCATTCATGGGGAAACGATGTCGATCTTGCACAGCCAATTGAACCCGCGCTCGGCGGACTTCTCGACCAACGCACAAGCCATGCAAGCCGTGGTCGACGATTTGCGTCGCCAAGTGGCGCTGTCAGCGGCGGGCGGCGGCGAGGCCGCGCGGGCCAAGCACACGGCGCGCGGCAAGCTGCTGCCGCGCGAGCGCGTGCAGCGTTTGTTGGACCCGGGCACGCCGTTTTTGGAGTTGTCACCGCTGGCGGCGCACGGCATGTACAACGGCGACGCGCCCTGTGCGGGCGTGATCACCGGCATTGGCCGCATCTCGGGTGTGGATTGCGTCATCGTGTGCAACGACGCCACGGTCAAAGGCGGCACTTATTACCCGATGACGGTCAAAAAGCATTTGCGCGCGCAAGAAATCGCGCAGCAAAACCGCTTGCCTTGCGTGTACTTGGTGGATTCAGGCGGCGCCAACTTGCCCAACCAAGACGATGTGTTCCCCGATCGCGACCACTTTGGCCGCATCTTTTTCAACCAAGCCAACATGAGCGCGCAAGGCATCGCGCAAATCGCTGTGGTCATGGGGTCTTGTACGGCGGGCGGGGCTTATGTGCCGGCGATGAGCGACGAGGCCATCATCGTCAAAAACCAAGGCACCATCTTTTTGGGTGGCCCGCCGCTGGTCAAGGCCGCCACCGGCGAGGTGGTCAGCGCCGAGGATTTGGGGGGCGGCGATG
>JALRFN010000193.1 GCA_023268425.1 Burkholderiaceae bacterium
GATGGGGCCGATGACGTTCCAGCCATAGGCCTTGAAGCGCGCGGGCGTGTCGTCCACAAACCAAGGCGCCACTTGCCCGTCAATCGAAATGCCGTTGTCGTCATACAGGGCAACCAGCTTGTTCAGCTTCCAAGCGCCAGCCAGGGCACAGGCTTCGTGGCTGATGCCCTCCATCAAGCAACCGTCGCCCAAGAACACATAGGTGTGGTGGTCCACGATGTCGTGGCCGGGCTGATTGAACTCAGCGGCCAAGAGCTTCTCGGCCAAGGCCATGCCCACGGCATTGGTGATGCCCTGACCCAGCGGGCCCGTGGTGGTTTCCACGCCTGGGGTGATGCCCACTTCCGGGTGGCCGGGGGTCTTGCTGTGCAGTTGACGGAAGGCCTTGAGCTCACTCATGGGCAGGTCATAGCCCGTCAAATGCAACAAGGCATAAATCAACATGGAGCCATGGCCGTTGGACAAAACAAAACGGTCGCGGTTCATCCACTGGGGGTCCACCGGGTTGTGTTGCAGGTGACGACCCCACAACGCCACGGCCATGTCGGCCATGCCCATGGGCGCGCCGGGGTGACCCGATTTGGCTTGTTGAACGGCGTCCATTGCCAGGGCGCGAATGGCATTGGCCATGTCTTGGGGTGTGCTCATGTGTGCTCTAAGGGTGAGGGGAAAATGCGCGGCCTGAAGCGGTGCAAGCCGAACCAAAACCCACAATTTTACCGGGGTGGGCTCGGTCACCTGGCTGCCTGCAAGTTCCGTCACAATCGGCGGCCATGAATGCTCCCGTCTTGTTGTTGGCCGCTGGCCGGGGTGAGCGCATGCGCCCGCTCACTGACAGCTGCCCCAAACCCTTGTTGCCCGTGCGCGGCCAAGCGCTGATGGGGCACGCCCTGACGCGCATGCGCCAAGCCCAAGTGCCCCAAGTCATCATCAACACGGCCTGGCTGGGTGAGCAAATCGAATCGGCCTTTGGCCGCGGCGAGACCCAACACCTGCCGCCCATTCGGTACAGCCACGAAGGCCAGGATTTTGGCCACGCGCTGGAAACCGCGGGCGGCATCGCTCGCGCGCTGCCGCTGCTGCCCGAGGTGTTTTGGGTCGCGGCTGGTGATGTGTGGGCGCCCGACTTTGCCTTTGACCCGCGTTGTGTGGCGCAGTTTCAGCACAGCCAGGCCCTGGCCCACCTGTGGCTGGTGCCCAACCCAGATCACCACCCCCAAGGCGATTACGCTTTGGACGAGCGCGGACGCGTGAGCCTGGGACGAGGCGACGAGCGCCGCCTGACCTACAGCACCATCGGCTTGTATCGACGCAGCTTGTTTGAGGCACCATGGCTGGACATCCCCAGCGGCAACCCCGAGGGCGTGGTCGCACCGCTGGCTCCATTGCAGCGTGCGGCGATGGCGAGCGGCTTGGTGACCGGCGCGGTTTACAACGGGGAATGGATGGACGTCGGAACGCCAGAGCGCTTGGCGCATTTGAATGCAACAGGAAGTGAGCACTGAACATGTCCATTGAGCTATACGCGCAGCGCCGCCAGCGCTTGGCCCAAGCCATGGGGCCACAAGACATCGCCATCATTCCAACGGCGCCCACCCGCGTGCGCAACCGCGACGCGGACTATCCGTTTCGCGCGGACAGCTACTTTTATTACCTCTGCGGCTTCACCGAACCCGACGCCTGCTTGGTGATTCGCGCCGACGGCCACACCACGCTGTTTTGCCAGCCCAAAGACCTGGAGCGCGAAATTTGGGACGGTTACCGACTCGGGCCCGAGCAAGCCCCCAGCGCATTGGGCTTGGAAGCCGCCCTCAGCGTGACGCAATTGGACCAACAGATGCCGCGCCTGATGGCCAACACAGAGTCCGTTTGGTGGCCATTCGCGACACACGACGACTTGCACCACCGCATCGAGACTTGGCTGCAAAGCGTGCGCAGCCAAGTGCGCTTAGGCGTAGCGGCCCCACAAGTTCAGCGCGACGCCTGCGCGGTTCTCGATGAAATGCGCTTGATCAAAGACGCGCACGAGTTGGCACTGATGCGTACCGCAGGGCGCATCAGCGCACAAGCGCACATCCGCGCGATGCAGCGCAGTGCCCGCATGCTGCGCGCGGGTGAAGACGCCCGCGAATACCACCTGGAGGCCGAGCTGCTGCATGCGTTTCGCGAGCACGGCGCCGAAGGCCCCGCCTACACGTCCATCGTGGCCGCGGGCGCCAACGCCTGCGTCTTGCACTACCGCGCCGATCGGGCAGCCGTGCGCGATGGCGACTTGGTGTTGATCGACGCCGCTTGTGAGTACATGGGCTACGCCAGCGACATCACGCGCACTTTCCCGGCCAACGGCCGCTTCAGCGGCCCACAAGCCGACGTGTACGCGCTGGTTTTGGCCTCGCAAGAGGCGGCCATCGCCGCCACCCGAGCAGGCGCACGCTTTGACGACCCGCACGACGCCGCCACCCGCGTCTTGGCCCAAGGCATGCTGGATTTGAAGCTCTTGGACGCCAACGCCGTGGGCAACTTGGACGATGTCTTGAACAGCCGTGCCTACGCCCGCTTTTACATGCACCGCACGGGTCACTGGTTGGGCATGGACGTGCACGACTGCGGCGCCTACCAAGACCCCGATCCCGAGGCACCCCGCATCACCGTGCCCAACCCCACAGGTGGTGACCCCATCACCAAGCGCGTCAGCCGTGTGTTGCAAGCCGGCATGGTGTTGACGATTGAGCCCGGTTTGTATGTGCGCGCCGCAACCGATGTGCCCGAGGCCTTTCACGACATTGGGGTGCGCATCGAAGACGACGCGGTGGTCACCGCCCAAGGCTGTGAGCTGCTGACCCGCGACGTGCCCGTGGGCATGCAAGAAATAGAGGACTTGATGCGTTAAACGCATCACCTGGGGCCACCGCTTAGAGCGGCGAAATCTACAATGCCGCCTCACCGACATTCACTCTCGGAGACAACGGTGCCCCAATCCCCCCAAGAACTTGCACGCGCGCAACTGCGCCAGTCTGCGCTCGAATACCACGAGTTGCCCACACCTGGCAAAGTGGCCATTGC
>JALRFN010000254.1 GCA_023268425.1 Burkholderiaceae bacterium
CGGCAAAGCAAGCGTCGGCGTGCAGGTCAAAGCGCCCCTGGCTGCTGAGCTGGGCGCCAAACAGTTCGCGGGTGCGCGACGCATCACGCCCCACCAGGTCGTGGATGAAACGCTCGAAGTTGCTGGCCTTGGAGATGTCCATCGACGGGCTGGATGTCTCGTGTGTTTCAGCCGAGGTTCGCGCGCGGTAGACCCCGGTCTTGAAGAACTCGTCGAGCACGTCGTTCTCGTTCGTAGCCACCACCAGATGCGCCACCGGCAGGCCCATTTGGCGGGCAATGTGGCCTGCACACACGTTGCCGAAGTTGCCACTGGGCACCGTGAAGCTGACTTGCTCGTCGTTGCGCTGGGTGGCTTGGAAATAACCGGCAAAGTAATACACCACCTGTGCCAGCAAGCGCGCCCAGTTGATGGAGTTCACGGTGCCAATCGCGTGCGCACGCTTGAAGGCCAAATCGTTGCTGACCGCTTTGACGATGTCTTGGCAATCGTCGAAAACGCCTTCAATCGCAATGTTGTGGATGTTCTCGTCTTGCAAGCTGAACATCTGCGCCTGCTGGAATGGGCTCATGCGCCCATGCGGGCTGGTCATGAACACCCGCACCCCTTTTTTGCCGCGCATCGCGTACTCGGCCGCACTGCCGGTGTCACCCGAGGTCGCGCCCAAAATGTTCAGTTCTTGGCCGCGACGACCCAACTCGTATTCAAACAAGTTGCCCAGCAATTGCATGGCCATGTCTTTGAAAGCCAGCGTCGGCCCATTGGACAAGGCTTCCAAGTACAAGCCCGGCTCCAAGGCCTTGAGCGGCGTGATCTCGGGCGTGCCAAACACAGCTTCGGTGTAAGTCTTGGTGCACAAAGCGCGCAAGTCGTCGCTGGGGATGTCGTCGATGTATAGTGACAAGATTTCAAACGCCAAGTCAGCGTACGACAACTCGCGCCAGCGCGACAAGGTCTGCGCATCAACGCGCGGGTAAGTCACCGGCAGGTACAAGCCGCCATCGGGCGCCAGCCCCTCCAACAAGATGTCGCAAAAATGGCGCTCGGTTTTGTCGCCACGGGTCGAGATGTATCGCATCAGGCCAAGTTCTCCTTGCGAATGCGGGTGATGGGGGCCAGCACCGAAGGCAAGCTGGCCATGCGCGCCAAGGCTTGATTCATCAGGCCTTCGCGGGTGTCGTGTGTCAGCACGATCAAATCGGTTTGGTGCGAGTCCTCGCCGCCCACTTCGGCGGCTTCGCGCTGCAGCAAAGCGTCAATGCTGATGTTGGACTCGGCCAAAATCGCCGTCAATTGCGCCAAGACGCCGGCTTCGTCTTTGACGCGCAGACGCAAGTAATAGCTGGTCACGATCTCCGACATGGGCAAGACTGCAGCGTCACTCAAGTGTGCCGGCTGGAAACCCAGGACCGGCACGCGGTGGGCCGCATCGGCATCCATCACACGCGACAGGTCGACCAAATCGGCGACCACTGCGCTGGCCGTCGGTTCGCTGCCCGCGCCTTGCCCGTAGGACAAGACCGTGCCCACCGCATCGCCGTGCGCAACCACCGCATTCATGGGCCCTTCCACATTGGCAATCAAGCGCTCGCTGGGCACCAAGGTGGGGTGCACACGCAACTCAACGCCAGACTCAACCCGCTTGGTGATGCCCAGCAATTTGATGCGGTAGCCCAACTGTTCCGCGTAACGGATGTCCTGTGTTTGCAGCTGGGTGATGCCCTCGGTGTAGCACTGGTCAAACTGCACCGGCACACCAAACGCAATCGCACTCATCAACGAGAGCTTGTGCGCCGCATCGACGCCTTCGATGTCGAATGTCGGGTCGGCCTCGGCATAGCCCAGGCGCTGCGCCTCGGCCAACACTGCATCGAAGGCCAAGCCCTTGTCGCGCATTTCGCTCAAGATGAAGTTGGTCGTGCCGTTGATGATGCCGGCCAACCAATCGACGCGGTTGGCGCTCATGCCCTCACGCAAGGTTTTGATGATGGGGATGCCACCAGCAACCGCCGCCTCAAAGGCCACGACAACGCCTTGGCGGCGGGCGGCCTCAAAAATCTCGCCGCCGTGCACCGCCAGCAACGCCTTGTTGGCCGTCACCACATGTTTGCCATTGGCAATGGCCTTCAAAACCAAGTCTTTGGCCAGCGTGTAGCCTCCCATCAACTCCACCACGACATCGATGTTGGGGTCGTTGACCACGCGCCAAGGGTCGCTGCTGATTCCTGCCGCATCGCCCACCACGGCTTTGGCGGCCGCCGTGTCGCGGCGAGCGACTTGGGTGACTTGAAGCCGGCGGCCAGAACGGCGCTCAATTTCGCCGCCATTGCGCGCCAGCACCTGAAACACGCCTGCACCCACCGTGCCCACGCCCAACAAACCAATGCGTATCGCTTCCATATCAGCTCTTCTTTTCTTTCAATCAACGCGTGCGCAAGCGCTCCAAAAAGCGTGCAATGCGGCCAATCGCCTCGGCCAAATCATCTTCATGCGGCAAAAACACCAAACGGAAATGGTCATCCGTCGGGTAGTTGAAACCCGTGCCCTGCACCACCAAGACGCGCTCTTGCGCCAACAAGTCATAGGCGAACTGCTGGTCGTCTTCGATGTTGTAAATCGATGGATCGAGCCTGGGGAACATGTACAGCGCTGCTTTGGGTTTGACGCAGCTCACGCCAGGAATCTCGCTCAACAAGCGATGCGCCAAATCACGCTGGCGGCACAAGCGCCCACCGGGTGCAACCAAATCATTGATGCTTTGGTAACCACCCAAAGCGGTTTGAATGGCCAGTTGGCCCGGTGTGTTGGCACACAAGCGCATCGAGGCCAACATGTTCAGGCCTTCGATGTAACCGGCCGCTCGGCGCTTGTCGCCAGAAACAATCATCCAGCCCGCGCGGTAACCACAAGAGCGGTAGTTTTTAGACAAGCCATTGAAGGTGACGAACAAGACGTCATCGGCCAGCGACGCAATCGACGTGTGGGTGTGGCCGTCAAACAGCGTCTTGTCGTAAATCTCGTCGGCAAACACGATCAGGCCATGTTCGCGCGCGATTTGCACCAAACCCTCGAGCACCTCGCGCGGGTACAAGGCACCCGTGGGGTTGTTGGGGTTGATGATCAACAAACCCTTGGTTTTGGGCGTGATCTTGCTGCGGATGTCAGCCAAATCGGGGTACCAATCGGACTGCTCGTCGCAGATGTAGTGCACGGCTTTGCCACCTGAGAGCGTCACCGAGGCGGTCCACAGGGGGTAGTCTGGCGCGGGAATCAACACCTCGTCGCCGCTGTTGAGCAGCGCATTCATGGACATGGTGATCAGCTCAGAAGCGCCGTTGCCCAAGTAAACATCGTCAACCGTGACCCCTTCGATGCCTTTTTCTTGCGCGTAATGCACCACCGCCTTGCGCGGCGCAAACAAGCCCTTGCTGTCGGTGTAACCCGCCGCCTGGGGCAGGTTGCGGATCATGTCTTGCACAATCTCGTCGGGCGGCTCCAAGCCAAACACGGCCAAATTGCCGATGTTGAGCTTGATGATTTTTTGCCCTTCTTCCTCCATCGCTCGTGCTTTGTCCAACACCGGCCCGCGGATGTCGTAACACACGTTGTCGAGCTTGCTCGACTTCAAAATTGCGGGAGCACCCATGTTGAAAGCCTCAGGAAACGAAGGATCACCAAGATCAGGGAAACCTATAATTTCACCACACTTTCCTCCCCACGCCAGAGCAGCGACCTTGAAATTCCACGCCGATCAGCCTTTAAACAACAGCGTTGAAGCCATTGGCGACGGCTGGGTTCAAATCGCCGGACAGCGGCATTCGAGCAGCCTGGTGCTGACGCACACCGGCACCTGCGAGGCTTGGCACCTGTCCAGTTTGGAACAACTCCAAGACACCGACTTGGCGGCGCTGAACACCAAGGGCATTGAACTGGTGTTGTTGGGCACGGGGCGACGACACCGGGTCGTGCACCCCAAGCACACCCACCCCTTGATTGCGCGTGGCGTCGGTTTGGAGTGCATGAGCAGTGCCGCTGCCTGCCGCACATACAACGTCTTGATCAGCGAGGGGCGCCAGGTGTTGCTCGCGCTCATTTTGGAAGCGGCAGATTGACGCTGCGGATGCGCCCGCAATGGGTTCCCGTTAGTCCGTAGGGTCGACTCGGCATACCGGGTGCGGTAAAATCATGGTTTCGCCTCGCGTCAACGCCTGAGCTCCACAAGATCTCGGGCACGAAGACCAAGCCACCCATTGGCAGAGAGAAACCCAAACCCGCAAACAGGTCAGGATTCAATCCACATGGCAGTCGTCGTCAACAAAACACTTCCCGAATTTGAAGCTGAAGCCACCGGTGGTCAGCTCATCAACAACGAAGCCTTGCTGGGCAAAACCGTGGTGCTTTACTTTTACCCGAAGGACAACACACCAGGTTGTACCACCGAGTCGATGCAATTCCGCGATCAATACAAGCACTTCGTCAAGGCCGGCGCAGTGGTTTACGGCGTGTCGCGTGACAACCTCAAGTCACATGATGGCTTCAAGGAAAAGCTGGAATTGCCTTTTGAGTTGATCGCCGACACCGAAGAAAAAATGTGCCACCTCTTTGGCGTCGTGAAAAACAAGATCATGTACGGCAAGAAAGTCAAAGGCATCGAGCGCAGCACGTTCTTGATCGGCCCCGATGGGGTTTTGGTTCAAGAGTGGCGCGGCATCAAGGTCGCTGGGCACGTTGAAGAAGTGCTCAAGTCCGTCAAAGCCTTCTGCAAAGGTCTGTCGGCTGCAGCGTGATGCGTGCGACCTCGGGTCGTCACTGCGGGTGTGCATAATGTCTCGCATGCCTGCACACCATCTAGGCCCACACACACCAAGCCACCCGGTTTTCGGGTGGCTTTTTTATTGTTGATTCACTCCAGTCCGCCATGCCTTTGCCTCCTGCTCCCGAGAAAAAAGCCAGCCGTTTGACCGAGGCCTACCTGGCCAAACCGCCCAAAGCCAAAGCAAAAGCCAAGGCCAAGCGAAGCAAACCGGCCGCCCAGGTCCAAACAACACTGACCAGCCCCAGTCCAACTGTCCAAGCCCCCGCACCAGCGGCGACTGCGCCCAGCGCCAAGCCGGCGACGCCATCGACGACAGCACGCGCAACGGGCAAAGGCGCCAGCCAGCGCACCGCCAAAGCAGTGGCGCGGGCGCCGCGCGCCACCGGCCCCAAACGCTTGTTCGTGCTGGACACGAATGTCTTGCTGCACGACCCCATGAGCCTGTTTCGCTTCCAGGAGCACGACATTTACCTGCCCATGGTGGTGCTTGAGGAGCTCGACGGCCACAAAAAGGGCATGAGCGAAGTGGCGCGCAACGGACGCCAAACCAGCCGCAACCTGGACATGCTGCTGGCCGATCACGCCGACATGACGCAAGGCGTGCCGTTGAACGCGGCCAACCACGTCGAGGCCTCGGGTTTGTTGTACTTCCAAACCGACAGCTTCGCGGGTGAAACCCTGCACGATCTGCCAGAAGGCAAGGCCGACAACCGCATTTTGAGCGTCGTGCAAGGCTTGATGCGCCAACAAGCGGGACGCGAAGTCATCTTGGTGTCCAAGGACATCAACATGCGCATCAAGGCACGCGCATTGGGCTTTTTGGCCGAAGACTACGAAAACGACAAGGCGCTGGACGACGACGAGTTGCTGTACGCCGGCGCGATTGCCCTGCCCGCGGACTTTTGGTCCAAGCAGAGCAAGAAAATTGAAAGTTGGCAAGAAGGTGCACACACTTATTACCGTGTGCACGGCCCCATGGTTGAGGGCTTGTTGATCAACCAATTCGTCTACTTTGAGGCACCACAAGAGCCCAGCCTGTTCGCCCGCGTCACCGAATTGCGGGACAACAGCGCCGTGCTGAAAACACTGACCGACCACAGCCACACAAAAAATGCCGTTTGGGGCGTGACCGCGCGCAACCGCGAACAAAACTTTGCCCTCAACCTGTTGATGGACCCCGACATCGACTTCGTCAGCCTGACCGGCCAAGCCGGCACGGGCAAGACCTTGCTGGCGCTGGCTGCGGGCTTGACGCAAGTGCTGGACCAACGCCGCTACACGGAAATCATCATGACCCGTGCCACCGTGTCGGTGGGTGAAGACATTGGTTTTTTGCCGGGCACCGAAGAAGAAAAAATGGGCCCTTGGATGGGCGCCGTCGACGACAACCTCGAGTTTTTGGCCAAAGGCGACAGCACGGGCGCCGGCGAGTGGGGGCGCGCGGCGACCAACGAGCTGATTCGCTCGCGCATCAAGATCAAGAGCCTGAACTTCATGCGCGGTCGCACTTTCTTGAACCGTTTCGTCATCATCGATGAAGCGCAAAACCTGACGCCCAAACAACTCAAGACGCTGATCACCCGCGCCGGCCCGGGCACCAAACTGGTGGTCATGGGCAACTTGGCGCAAATCGACACGCCCTACCTGACCGAGGGCGCCTCGGGTTTGACCTTTGTGGTGGATCGTTTCAAGGGTTGGCCATACGGCGGGCACATCACACTGGCGCGTGGTGAGCGCTCGCGCTTGGCTGACTTCGCCAGCGACGTGTTGTGACACGTCAAACTGCAAACGTCGAACCCCTATCAATCACGTGAACATGTCGGCCATGTGGTGGCGATTGGTGCCCGCTTATGCCAGCGGCTACTTCTTGTCCTACGCCCTGCGCAACGTCAATGCCGTCATCTCGCCTGAGCTGACGGCTTCGTTTGCGCTGTCCGATGCGCAACTGGGCTTGTTGACCTCGGCTTACTTCTTGGGTTTTGGCTTGTTTCAACTGCCCCTGGGCGTGTTGCTGGACCGCTTCGGCCCCCGCCGCGTGGAGCAAGCCTTGTTGCTGGTGGCGGCCGCAGGCTGCGCGCTGTTTGCGTCGGCCCAAGCATGGCCGCAACTGGTCTTGGCCCGCACGGCGGTGGGGTTGGGGGTTTCTGCGTGTCTGATGGCCAGCTTCAAGGCGTTTAGCCAATGGTTTCATGTGGATCGCTTGCCTGCACTGAACGCCAACATCATGGTCGCAGGTGGTCTGGGCGCGCTCTCAGCCAGCGTGCCCGTGGCCTGGCTGTTGCCTGTTCTGGGTTGGCGCGGCATTTTTTGGTTGTTTGCGCTGCTGTTGGCGCTCAGCGCATTGGGCCTGAGCCGCGTGCCCGAAAAACCAGCGACTGCGGTGCCGCATTGGCGTGAGCAGTGGCAGGTTTTGGTGGGCATTTACCGCAGCCCCGTGTTTTGGCGCTACGCACCTCAAGGCATGGTCATCGCGGGCGGCATGATGGCGGTGCAAGGTCTGTGGCTGGTGCCTTGGCTGATGGCAGTGGAAGAGTTCAGCCGGGCGCAGGCGGCGCAAATCGCCTCGTACACCGCACTGGCCATGCTCGCTGGACACACCTTCATCGCCACTGCGTCGCCGAAATTGGCGCAGTGGGGATGGTCAGCCATGCGTTTGCTGCGGGTGGGCGTGGGCTTGGGGCTGCTGGCTGAGTTGGGCCTCATCACCCAAACCCTGCCCCCAGCCTGGGCCTGGGCGTGCTTCGGCTTGTTTTTCAGTGCCACCAACGTCGCATACTCGCAATTGAGCCGCGCTTTTGACGCCAGTTGGAGTGGCCGGGTCAACACCGCCCTCAACTTGGTGGTGTTTGTCGGTGCATTCAGCCTGCAATGGGGTTTGGGTGGACTCAGCGAATGGTGGCAAGCCTGGGGACAATCACCTGCCCAGGCTTTGGTTTACAGCCTGGGCTTGCTGTGGCTGGCCCAGTGCGCCACCTATGTCTGGTTCATTCGCCCTGAGGCGAAAAAGGCTCAATAAAACTCATCACTGCTGGCCAGGCTCTCGAAGCGCGTCATGTGGTTCAAGAAGGCCAGCTTGACGGTGCCCGTGGGGCCATTGCGCTGCTTGCCGATGATGATCTCAGCCACGCCCGGCTCTTTGCACTGGTCTTTGGTGTAGTACTCGTCGCGATAGATGAACATGATGATGTCGGCGTCTTGCTCGATGGCACCCGATTCGCGCAAGTCACTCATCATCGGTCGCTTGTCGGTGCGCTGCTCGACCGAACGATTCAACTGGGACAGGGCAATCACTGGACAGCCCAGCTCTTTGGCCAACATCTTGAGGCCACGCGAAATTTCGCCCAACTCGGTGGCGCGGTTCTCGCCGTCACTTTTGCTGCCGCTCATCAGCTGCAAGTAATCGACCACGATCAAACCCAGCTTGCCACATTGACGCGCCAAACGCCGCGCGTTGGCGCGCAACTCACTGGGTGTCAGGCCAGGCGTCTCATCGATGTGCAGCGACACCGTGCGCAAACGCTCGATGGCCTCGGTCAAACGTGGCCACTCTTCATCAGTCAACTTGCCTGTGCGCAACCGTCCTTGGTTGATGCGCCCAATCGAGCCCACAATTCGCACCGCCAATTGGCTGGCCGCCATTTCCATGGAAAACACCGCGACCGGCAGGCCTTCGTTGAGCGCCACGTGTTCGGCGATGTTGATCGCAAACGCCGTTTTACCCATTGACGGTCGCGCCGCCAACACCACCAAATCACCGGCTTGCAAACCTGAGGTCATGCGGTCCAAATCGAGAAAACCCGTGGGCACGCCAGTGATGTCATTGGGGTTGTCGGCCATGTCTTGCACGCGGTCCAACAAGTCCACCACCAGGGCGTTCATGTCTTGAAAGCCCTGCTTCATGCGCGAGCTTTCTTCGCCAATCTTGAACACCCGCTGCTCGGCCATGTCCAAAACTTCGGCCACCGTGCGCCCTTTGGGACTGAACGCGGTGGTGGCGATTTCGTCGCTGGCGGCAATCAGTTTGCGCAAGACCGCGCGCTCACGCACGATTTCGCCGTAGCGGCGGATGTTGGCGGCACTGGGCACGTATTGGGCCAAGGCGTTCAAATACGCCAAGCCACCGGCTTGCTCGGCCTGTCCCAGGTTTTGCAAGTGCTCGTACACCGTGACCACGTCTGCGGGCTTGGCCACATTCACCAAACTGGCGATGGCGTTGAAGATCAACTGGTGTTCATGGCGATAAAAATCGTCGTCACGCACCACGTCGCCCACACGGTCCCAAGCCCCGTTGTCCAACAGCAAACCACCCAAGACGCTGGACTCGGCCTCTGCGGAGTGCGGCGGCGTGCGCAAGGCCGCGACCTCCGGGTCTTGCGGCAAATAGCTCAAGTCGTCGATCAAAGACTCATCCAGTTCCATCTTGTTTTCCAGGGGCAAACAGCACACCCAATGCTAAGCGCAAAGCCGCCGTCGCGTTGTGGACAAGTCCGTGGACAAAGCCTGAACAGCCAGGGGAAATCTGGTGCACAAACCAAAGCCTGGCTTGCGCCATAAAAAAACCGCTGGTGGATCGAAAGACCCAGCAGCGGTTGATGTTGACCACGACCAGCACCGGGCTGGCGCGGTCAGCGCGCGTGTTTACGCAGCGTCGCCGACGATGTGAATCGCCAGTTCCACTTCCACGTCGGTGTGCAAATGCACGTTGACGGTGTACTCACCCGCAGCCTTCAGGGGGCCATTGGGCATGCGCACTTGTGCTTTAGCCACGTCCATGGACTGGGCTTGCAAGGCTTCAGCGATGTCATGGTTGGTGACCGAACCGAACAAGCGGCCATCAACGCCGGCCTTTTGGGTCAGGGTCACGACTTTGCCTTCCATGCTCTGGGCCAAGGCCTGAGCGGCAGCCAGCTTTTCAGCGGCAATCTTTTCCAACTCGGCGCGACGGGCTTCAAACTCAGCCAACGCACTTTGCGTGGCACGACGGGCCTTGCCTTGAGGAATCAGGAAGTTGCGGGCGTAGCCGTCTTTGACTTTGACGACGTCACCCAGAGAGCCAACATTGGCGACTTTTTCCAACAGAATGATTTGCATGATGTGGCCTCCTTAGACGCGATGCTGATCCGAGAACGGCAGCAAAGCCAGGAAACGCGCACGCTTGATGGCGGTGGTCAGTTGGCGCTGGTAAATGGCGCGCGTACCGGTCAAGCGAGCGGGGATGATTTTGCCGTTTTCGGCGATGAAGTCGCGCAGCGTATCGATGTCTTTGTAATCGA